>NZ_JBSVWB010000022.1:0-93904 GCF_054071795.1 Pseudomonas sp. SDO5271_S396 | reverse complement strand
GTCGGCAGTGAGGCCGTCTTCGCAGGCAAGCCAGCTCCCACATTGGAACGCTGTTGTTGGTGAGAAAGCGCCCGGCGCGATGGCCCTGCTGGCAGCGTTTTTTCCAACCACTGCAAGCCCCCTGTGGGAGCTGTCGAGCCCCAGCGAGGCTGCGATTGCGGTGGGTCAGGTGGCATCTGTGTCGACTGTGTCGCAGTCTTCGCGGGCAAGCCCGCTCCCACATTGGATCTCTATCGCTGGCAAGAAAGCGCCCGTCGCGATGGCCCAATCTCGCGCGTGATCCGGCCCGATTCCGTGCGCCGTAAATCTGTCATCCGTTCATCCTCTGCTCACCAACAACAAACAAGTCCGGTCGACCGGGCGAGGAGGGGCGGTGAGCGCAAAACCCTTTATCCGTTTTTCGGGCGTGCAAAAAAGCTTCAAAGTCGAGGGCCGCTCGTTTGTGGCCGTGCGCAATGTATCGCTGGAGGTCCAGCGCGGCGAAATCATTACCTTGGTCGGCCCATCGGGCTGCGGCAAGTCCACCTTGCTCAACATGACCGCCGGGTTGTTCGGCCCGACGGTCGGCGAAGTGCATTACGACGGCGCTGAAGTCAGAGGCGTGAACACACGGGTCGGCTACATGACCCAGGCGGACCATTTGCTGCCGTGGCGCACGGTCGCCGGCAACATCGCCGTGCCGTTGCAGATTCGCCGCGTGCCCAAGGCCGAGATCGAGGCACGGGTCGAGGAACTGATGGCCCTGGTGGGCCTCAGCGGTTTCGGTGAAAGCTACCCCAACCAGCTTTCCGGCGGCATGCGCAAGCGTGCGGCCATGGCACGCTTGATGGCGAGCGACCCGGAAACCTTGCTGATGGACGAACCCTTCGGCGCCCTCGACGCACAAATGCGCCTGACCTTGCAGACCGAACTGCTGCGCCTGTGCCGCAAGCTCAACAAGACCGTGTTGTTCGTGACCCATGACGTCGACGAGGCGATTGCCCTGGCTGATCGCTGCGTGGTGTTCGCCGGTCGCCCCGGCACTATCGATCATGTGTTGGACATTCCCCTCGAAGGTGAACGCAACCTGGTGCAGTTGCGCTCCGATCCGCGCTACGTGGAACTCTGCGCCGAACTCTGGAAGCGTCTGGCGCCGGATGTAGCCGGTGCTGCTGACCCCTCTTCATTGGCTCACTCGCTGGAGGTCGTATGATCCAGGTTTATCGCTTGCTGTTTCTCGTGTTCCTGATGCTTTTGTGGGAGGGCGTGTCGCGCTGGTTTGGCGTGGAATTCTTTATCAGCCGCCCCTCGGCAGTGGCGCAAAGTTTGTGGAAAATCCTGCTCAACGGGGTGTTTTTCTACCACGCCGGCATCACCACGCTGGAGGCGGTGCTCGGCTTTTTCTTCGGTTCTCTGGCGGGCTTGGTCGCGGGTCTCGTACTCGGTCGCGCCAAATGGCTGGCCGACCTGCTCGATCCTTTTCTGACCGCGTTCTACAGCCTGCCGAAAGTGGCGCTGGCGCCGCTGTTCATCCTCTGGTTCGGCATCGGCTTGCCGATGAAAGTCATCCTCACCGCCGCGGTAGTGTTCTTCCTGGTGTTCCTCAACACCTACAGCGGCGTGCGCAACGTGTCCCGCGAGCAACTGACCATCCTGCGCCTGATGGGCGCCAAGGAGCGCGACCTGCTGACCATGGTGGTGATCCCCTCGGCATTCACCTGGGTGTTCACCGGCCTGCGTCTGTCGGTGCCTTACGCACTGATCGGTGCGCTGGTGGGCGAGATCATCGCCGCCAACCGTGGCCTGGGTTATCTGCTGTCGGATGCGGCATCGCAATTCGACACTGCCGGAGTGTTTGCCGCGCTGGTGGGCATCATCGCCCTGGCCCTGATTTTGAACACGGCGGTGAAGCTGGCCGAGAGCAGGCTGATGCCGTGGAAAGCCAACGAAGCAGAACGTGAAGTCGCGGTTTAACCCCCCCTTGGTTGTGGAGATTGATCATGCTTAAGCGTTTCGTGATTGCCAGTCTGTTGTGCGCTTCGTTCCTGCCCGTTGCCCAGGCCCAGGACCTCACCAAGGTCACCCTCGCATTCCCCAGCGAAGGCTTCCTGTATGTGCCGATCTACGTCGCGCAGAAGCAGGGTTATTTCGCCGAAGAGGGCCTGAATGTAGAAGTGATCGTGTTCCAAAAGGGCGGTTCGGCGGCGCTGACAGCGGTGCTCGGGCGTGATGCCGACGCCTACGTCGGTCTGCCCGCGGTGGCGGTGCGTGCCCGTACCAAAGGCCAGAACGTGCAGGCCTTTGCCGCTGTGCAAACCCAGTTCGGCAGTACCGTGGTGATCGACGGCGACTCGGCGCGCAAGGCCGGTGTGTCGGCCACATCCCCCGTGGCGGCCCGTGCCCAGGCGCTCAAAGGCTTGAAGATCGGCGTGACCGGGCCCGGCAGCACCACCGATATGCTGGTGCGTTACCTGGCCAAGGATGCCGGCCTGAACCCGGACAAAGACTTCACCATCATGCCGATCGGCGGTGCGCCGAACATGCTGGCAGCGTTTTCCCAGGGCAGCATCAATGGTTTTTCGCTGTCGCCACCCACGGTGACTACTGCCGCCCAGCAGGGCGGGTTTGTGTTGATGGACCTGGCCAAGGGTGAATACAAACCACTGAATGGTTTCTTGTTCACCGCGATGATTGCCCGCGAAGACTGGCTGAGCAGCAACAAGGCCACTGCCGAAAAACTGGTGCGTGCGATCTGGAAGGCCGAGCATCTGATCGCCACCGCGCCGGACCAGGCCCGTGAGTCGGTACGCCCATACTTCGCCCACACCGACAAGGCCATCTTCGATGCCGCCTGGACTGCCTCGTTGCCGTCCTACCCGGCCACGCCACGGGTTGAAAGGGAGGGCGTCGAGAAAAATATCAGCTTCATGAACGCCGTCGAAAACGACCCTGTGACGCTCGACCCGCAACAGGTCTACACCAACACCATCGTCGACGCCGTGGCGCCGACTGTTTCCACCCTCAAGGGAGAGGTTAAATGACGCCCGAGGTTCATCTGGTCAATGTGTTTCCCGCCACCCCCCGTGGCGGCAACCCGGCCCCCACCGTGGCCGTGGCGGACGGTATGAGCGACGCCGACATGCAGCAGGTCGCCCGTGATTACGGGCATGAGTGCGGCTTTGTATTCGCCGCGCCGGCGGACAGCGATTTCGATTTTGCCCTGCGTTTCTGGGTGCCCAACCATGAGATGGAAATGTGCGGTCACGCCACTGTGGGTGCCGTCTGGCTGCTGGACCAACTGGGCATGCTGCACAAGGACCGGCTGGCGCTGTGGACCCTCAGCGGGCGCGTCGACGCGCGGGTGATCGATGCCGGCACGCCGCAGATCCAAGTGGAGATCAGCCAGCCCAAAGGCCAGGTGCAGACCTTGAGTGACCCACAGGTCGAGGCCGAAATCCTGTCTGTGCTGGGCATCTCCTCCAATGAGCTGGCGCCGCTGCCGATCCAGAACGCGTGCACCAGTCGTGTCAAAACCCTGGTGGCCTTGAAGAGTGTGGCGGTGCTCGACAGCCTCAAGCCTGACTATCGGCGAATGGAGCAACTTTGCGAGCGCATCGGTTCCACCGGCTTGTACCCCTACGCGCCGTCGGACCTTGAGGGCCGCCAGTTCGATGCGCGGCAATTTCCCAAGTCTTCGGGCTACCCCGAGGACGCCGCCACCGGTATCGCGGCGGCAGCACTGACGTTCGGTCTGCTGGAAAACGGCCTGGTGACGGCCGATGACCGCCCCGTGCATATCCGCCAGGGCCGGGCGATGGGGCGACCCTCGCAGATTTCGTTGCGCTTTCGTCGGGATGAAGCCGGGCAGGTGCGGGGATGCTGGTTGGGTGGGCCGGTGGCCTTCGTTGAGGAGCACGCATGAGCATTCGTGAACGGATCAGCGCCCTGGGGCTGCAACTGCCGGACGCGCCGGGTCCCAAGGGCGATTATGTGCCCGTGACGCTTCATGGCGGGGTGGCGTATGTGAGCGGGCAAGTGTGCCGGCTGGGCGACAGCGTGATCAGCGGGCCGGTGACGGAACAGACTTCGCCGCAGCAGGTTTTGCAGGCCGGGCAAACCTGCGTGTTGCGCGCCTTGAGCGTGCTGGACCAGGCGGTGGGCCTGGAGAACGTCGAACGTATTCTGTTTGTGCGGGGCTTTGTGTACGGCGGGGAAGGTTTCCAGAGTTTTTCCAAAGTGGTCGACGGCGCCTCCCAGGTGTTGATCGATGTGTTCGGCGAGCAGGGCCGGCATGCGCGTTCGGCGGTGGGGGTGGCGGGGTTGCCGAGCGGGGGGATGCTCGAACTGGAAGTCACGGCGGTCATCAAAACAATGGCATGACACATCGCCATTCGCTTTGATGCGCGCGTAAACTGCCGGCCTTTTACGCGTATCTCGCAAAGGTGCACCTTGAGCGCAGGCAAAGTTGTCGGGCTGTTGTTACTGTCTTCACTGCTGGCGGCGTGCGGCACCTCGCCGCCACGCACGCCGAATGACCTGTGCGGCATCTTCCGTGAAAAGGACGATTGGTACGAAGCCGCCAAAGTCACGCAAAAACGCTGGGGCGTGCCGATCCAGGTGCCGTTCGCCATCATGTATCAGGAATCCGGCTTCCACCAGGACGCCCTGGCCCCACGCAAATACCTGCTGTGGATCATCCCCTGGGGCCGTGTCTCCAGCGCCGCCGGCTACGCCCAGGCCAAGGATGAAGTGTGGAGCGACTACCGCAAAAGTACCGGTCGCAGCGGCGCCAGTCGCCAGGACTTTGACGACGCCATCGACTTCGTCGGCTGGTACATGGACAAGACCTACAGCATCAACGGCGTCTACAAATACGACGCTTACGGTCAGTACCTGAACTACCACGAAGGCTGGGGCGGCTACCGCCAGCGTACTTATGCCGCCAAGGCTTGGCTGCCGCCGGTGGCCAGTAAGGTGCAGGCGCGCTCGCAGATGTATGCAGCGCAATATGCCGGGTGCAAGGATGATCTGGGCAAGGGGTTCTGGAGCCGGTTCTGGCGGTGGTTTTAAAGGACCTGCCGTTTCTCGGCAGCAAGCCTGCTCGCCACAGGGACTTGCCAAAGCCACCTTGTTCTGGGAAAACCGGAGCCCTTACGCTGTCAACGAGAAGTCCATGAGCACCAAAGAACTGCAAATCACCGACATTCGCCTGGGCACCGGCAAAACCGTGGTCAAAGGCGCGCTGATCACGACCCAATACACCGGCACCCTGGAAGATGGCACGGTGTTCGATTCGTCCTGGGAGCGCGGCAAGCCGTTCCAGTGTGTGATCGGCACCGGGCGTGTGATCAAGGGCTGGGACCAGGGCTTGATGGGCATGCAGGTGGGCGGTGTGCGCACGCTGTTCGTGCCGGCGCATCTGGCCTATGGCGAGCGGTCGATGGGCGCGCATATCAAGCCCGACAGCGACCTGCGCTTTGAGATCGAGTTGCTGGAAGTGCTGACGCGGGATGATTGAATTCTGCAGGTACCGGCGAGCCGTCTCATTACTTTCAATGACTTTTGATTGTTCCCACGCTCCGCGTGGGAATACCGCCCTGGACGCTCCGCGTCCGCTTTTGAAGTCGTGACGCGGAGCGTCACAGGATGCGTTTCCACGCGGGGTGGGAACGATCGGTCAGCCGGAGGGTGATTACCTGACGTTGGTCCCGCGAGATCAAGTGGATGCACCTTCCTGAACCCATCCTGAAGAATCCTCTTATTCCCCATACGGAAACTTTCCTACGGTTTACTCTCTTATCGTCGGGGCGTAAGCTTCGCGCGTTTTCATCAATAGCGGAGACCCTCAGTGGGTACTTGTTCGAGTGACAGTAGTCGGCCGGTTTCGGTAACCGGCACAGGCTTGGCAAGGTAACGCGCATTCTTCCGATGCCGTTGTCTCGCCACTAACTAGCGAGAAGCGGCATCCCGGCAGCGGCCAGTCCTGGCACCTGCCCGATCCCTCTCATCGACGCTGACCAGCACCCGGCTCACCCTCGGGATGCTACGGACGCGCCTGCCGTTTGCGGTGGGCGGGCCAAGCCGGCTGTGCCTGTGTGACAGGCGCGGTGCGGATGGGCAGTACCTGCACGACGGTTTTTTCCTCGCGCAGGAGTAACACCATGAACCTCACTCTGCTCAAAGAGTTTTTTGCCGGCTTCCTGCGGACCCGGCACATCGCCCGGCATTTCCGCCGTCTGGCGATGCTCGAAACCGTGACCGACGCCAGCGTCAGCCGCGAAGTGCCACCGACGCTGGCGCAAACCCTGGTGACCTCGGCGAACAGCAGTGCCGCGCAATTGCTCGACACCCTGGGCAGTCACGCCGAAGGCTTGACCCCCCAGGAAGCCGACGCCCTGCGCGTGCAATACGGTCTCAACGAAGTCGAGCATGAGCAGCCGCTGCCGTGGTGGGTGCACCTGTGGCATTGCTACAAAAACCCGTTCAACCTGCTGCTGACTCTGCTGGCGGTAATCTCCTGGCTGACCGAGGACATCAAAGCCGCCACGGTGATTTTCTCCATGGTGGTGCTGTCGACGCTGCTGCGCTTTTGGCAGGAGGCCAAGTCCAACAAGGCTGCCGATGCCTTGAAAGCCATGGTGAGCAACACGGCCACGGTGTTGCGCCGCGATGAGGCCAAGCGCATCGAATTGCCGATCAAGCAATTGGTGCCGGGCGACCTCATCGTGCTGTCCGCTGGGGACATGATTCCCGCCGATTGCCGCGTGCTCAGCGCCAAGGACCTGTTCGTCAGCCAGGCGGCGATGACCGGTGAATCGATGCCGGTGGAGAAATTTGCCCAGCAGCAGGACGCCAGCACCCGCAACCCGCTGGATCTGGACAATATTCTGTTCATGGGCACCAACGTGGTGTCCGGCGCGGCGACGGCGGTGATCCTGACCACCGGCAACAGCACCTATTTCGGCGCATTGGCCCAGCGTGTGACGGCCACGGACCGTGCGACCACCTCGTTTCAGCATGGCGTCAACAAAGTCAGCTGGCTGCTGATTCGCTTCATGTTCGTCATGGCGCCGCTGGTGCTGTTCATCAACGGGTTCACCAAGGGTGACTGGACCGAAGCGCTGCTGTTCGCACTGTCGATCGCCGTGGGCCTGACCCCTGAAATGCTGCCGATGATCGTCACCTCGACCCTGGCCAAGGGCGCGGTGTTCCTGTCGCGCAAGAAGGTCATCGTCAAGCGCCTGGATGCTATCCAGAACTTCGGCGCCATGGATGTACTGTGCACCGACAAGACCGGCACCCTGACCCAGGACAAGATTTTCCTCGCGCGCCATGTGGACGTGTGGGGCGAAGAGTCCGACGACGTGCTGGAAATGGCCTATCTCAACAGCTACTACCAGACCGGCCTGAAGAATCTGCTGGATGTGGCGGTGCTCGAACACGTGGAAGTGCACCGCGAGCTGAAAGTGGGCACCGCATTCCAGAAGGTCGATGAGATTCCGTTCGACTTCAACCGCCGCCGCATGTCGGTGGTGGTGGCCCAGGAAGGTTTGCCGCATCTGCTGATCTGCAAGGGCGCCGTGGAGGAAATCCTCTCGGTGTGCAACAACGTGCGTCACGGCGATAGCAACGAAGCGCTCACCGATGAGCTGCTGGCGCGCATTCGTCAGGTGACCGCGGCCTTCAACGAAGAGGGCCTGCGCGTGGTGGCCGTGGCTGCCCAACCGATGGCGCCGGGCCGCGACACCTATAGCCTGGCGGATGAGCGTGACCTCACGCTGATCGGCTATGTCGCCTTCCTCGATCCACCCAAGGAAAGCACCGCGCCAGCCCTCAAAGCCCTGAAGGCCCACGGTGTGGCAGTCAAGGTGCTGACCGGCGACAACGAACTGGTCACCGCCAAGATCTGCCGCGAAGTCGGTCTGGAGCAACAAGGTCTGCTGATGGGTAATGACATCGAGGACATGACCGACGCCGAGCTGGCCAAGGCGGTGGAGACCACCAATGTGTTCGCCAAGCTGACACCGTCCCACAAGGAACGCATTGTGCGTCTGCTCAAGGCCAACGGGCATGTGGTGGGGTTCATGGGCGATGGCATCAACGACGCACCGGCGCTGCGCACCGCCGATATCGGTATTTCGGTGGACAGTGCAGTGGATATCGCCAAGGAAGCGGCCGATATCATCCTGCTGGAAAAGAGCCTGATGATCCTGGAGGAGGGGGTGCTGGAAGGCCGGCGTACCTTCGCCAACATGCTCAAGTACATCAAGATGACCGCCAGCTCCAACTTCGGCAATGTGTTCTCGGTGCTGGTGGCCAGCGCGTTCATTCCGTTCCTGCCGATGCTGCCGATGCACCTGCTGGTGCAAAACCTGCTGTATGACATTTCCCAGATCGCGATTCCGTTCGACAACGTCGATGCGGACATGCTCGCCAAGCCGCAGCGCTGGCAGCCGGGGGATGTGGGGCGCTTTATGGTGTTCTTCGGGCCGATCAGTTCGATCTTCGACATCACCACGTTCGCACTCATGTGGTATGTGTTCGATGCCAACACACCGGACCACCAGACCTTGTTTCAATCCGGCTGGTTCGTGGTGGGGCTGCTGACCCAGACGCTGATCGTGCACATGATCCGTACCCCGAAGATTCCGTTTCTGCAAAGCCGTGCGGCGCTGCCGTTGATGGTGATGACGGGCGTGATCATGGCCGTGGGGATTTTCCTGCCGATGGGTCCGCTGGCGCATTACTTCAAGTTGCAGGCACTGCCGTCGCTGTACTTCGTGTTCCTGCCGGTGATTCTGCTGGCCTACATGGGGCTGACCCAGGCGGTGAAGGGTTTTTACATTCGCAAGTTCGGCTGGCAGTAACACCGTCTGGAGCGGTTGAGCGGCAAGATCAAAGGAGCAGCCCATGCAAGCAATCAACAATATCAACCTCAATTCGCTGATCGACACTCTGGTCAGCCTCACCGCTGCGTTCATCCTCGGGGGGCTGATCGGTTTCGAGCGCCAGTACCGCCAGCGTACGGCAGGCTTGCGCACCAACGTATTGGTGGCGGTAGGGGCGGCGATCTTCGTCGACATGGCCTACCGTCTGGGCGGTGCGGAAGGCGCGGTGCGGGTGGTCGCCTATGTGGTATCGGGTATCGGTTTTCTTGGCGCGGGCGTGATCATGCGTGAAGAAGGCAACGTGCGCGGGCTCAACACTGCCGCCACCCTCTGGGCCTCGGCAGCGGTAGGGGCCTGCGCCGGTGCCGACCTGATCCTCGAAGCGCTGCTGGGCACGCTGTTCGTGCTGGCCGCCAATACCTTGCTGCGACCGATCGTCAACAATATCAACCGTCAGCCCCTGGACGTGGTGTCGGCGGAGGTCACCAACATTCTGTATGTCATTGCCCGGCGTACCCAGCAAAAGGCTGTGCTGGCCCTGCTGGAAGCCGAACTGGCGCGGTGCAACTACCCGGCCAGCGATGTCGATGTCCGCCCCTTTGGCAGCGAGGAAGTGGAAATCGAGGCTACCCTGGCGGTGACATCGGTGGACGGCGACGAGCTGGACGCGTTGGTGGCGCGGATCTCCATGTCAACCCTGGTGGTTCAGGCATTCTGGAGCCCCAGCACCACGGAGTGATCCTGGGTTTCGCCCTGGCGTGCGCAAGCTTAATTGCGCTACGCGAGGAAAAATCCTACATGCATTCGGGACTATCCCTTCAGCTGAAAGCATATTCCATTGTTAAGGTTGCGCGCTTGTGCCTGCCCGGAAACCCAAGTGCGGCGTTAAGTGATGGCTGTTTTTTCAAGAAGAGGGGACCAGGACTGCCTGAAAAGTCGAGGAGATTGATCCGTACCGCTTGTCGGAACTGTCACTTTTCACAGGTAGTCGGAACCCGCGTGATATGTAAGCGTATTGATCCTCCCAGGGGAGACTTATGAGCAAAGCGTTAATTGTGGATGATCATCCTTTTATCCGCGCTACCGTCCGGCATCTGTTGAAGCAGGAAGGCTTCAACGAGATCTTCGAAGCTGGCAATGGCGCGGATGCCATGCAGTTGGCTCGCGAGGAGCGCCCCGACCTGGTGATCCTCGATCTGGCAATGCCCAAGTTGGGCGGCCTGGAAGTCATCAGCCGAATCAAGGCGCTGGGCCTGACCTGCAAGATCCTGGTGCTCACCTCGTATCTGGCGGTGTTCTTTTCCACTCGTTGCATGCGTGCCGGGGCCATGGGTTTCGTGGCCAAGACCGGTGAGCTGGACGAGTTGCAAAAGGCGATCAAGGCGGTCATGTCCAACTACAGCTGTTTCCCCAGCCTGCCGACCAGTTCGGTACGCCGTGATGACCTGCAGACCACCGAGGTGGCGTTGGTGGAATCGCTGTCGGACCGCGAGTTGACCGTGTTGCAGATGCTCGCTCTGGGCCTGGGCAACAAGGAAATCGCCGAGCAGATGTTGCTGAGTCACAAAACCATCAGCACCTACAAGACGCGGCTCAAGGAGAAGCTGCACATGTCTTCGGTGGTGCATTTGTCCAAGTTCGCTCAGCGCAATCATCTGATCTGATCCGACATGATCACCCCTCGCTCGCTGATCCTCACGGCGATCCTGCTGATGGGGCTGATACCCTGTGCGGCAACGGCCCTGGACGCGCCGCAGAGTCTGCGGCTGCTGGGCCATTCCCGCCTTGAAAGCCCCGACGTAACGCTGGAAGAAGCCGATTGGCGCTGGCTACGGGAGCGGCGCACGCTGGTGATGGGCGTGTCGGCGCCTGATTACGCGCCCTTTGACCTGACCAACAACAATGCTGAACTCGAAGGCATCACGGCCGACTATGCGGCGTTGGTGGGACAGGCGCTGGGTGTCGCTATAGAGGTCCGGTGTTATGACACCCGTGATGAGGTGATCGAAGCCCTCAAGCGCGGCGATGTGGACTTCCTGGGGTCGGCCAATGGTTATGAGGCCGCTGATGCCCAACTGGTGCTGTCCCGCTCCTACGCCAATGATCAGCCGGTGCTGGTGACCCGAGCCGGTGATAGCCAGGCGCTGAGCGCCGATCTGGCCGACAAGCGTCTGGCGATGCTCTATCACTACATGCAACCGGATGCCGTCCAGACCTTTTACCCCCGGGCACAGTTGCAGCTGTTTGCCTCCACCTTCGAAGCCATTGGCGCGGTCGCTTTCGGTCAGGCGGACGTGTACCTGGGCGATGCCATCAGCACGCGATACCTGATCAACAAAAACCATCTGAATAATGTGCGCATGGCGGATTTCTCCGCGCTGGAGGCCAACCCTTTCGGATTTGCCTTTGTTCGGGACAACACCCGTCTGTTAGCGATCATCAATGCCGCGCTCGCTGCCGTGCCGGTCAACCAACAGATGGAAATCCTGCGCCGCTGGAGCGCCGGCGGTGGTTTTCTGGAGGCCGACCGTTTGCGCCTGAGCGAAAGCGAGCAACGCTGGCTGGAGAAAAATCCTCGGGTGAAAGTGGCGGTCCTCGACCAGTATGTGCCGTTGTCATTCTTTGATGAGCGCGGGCATTTCGAGGGACTCAGCGCCGAAGTGCTGTCGCGCATCAGCCTGCGTACCGGGTTGAAGTTCGATGTCGAGCCGGGCAGTTCGTTGCCTCGGCAAATCGCGGAGGTCGGCGACGGGCAGGTGGACATGCTGGCGGTGGTCACCCCCAGTGTCGAGCGTTCCGCGACAATCCGGTTTACCCGACCTTACCTGTCCAATCCCTATGTGCTGGTGGTTCGCGCCGCCGACGAACACCTGGTGACGCTGGAGGATTTGCCCGGAAAGCGCCTGGCCTTTATCGGCGGCAATAGCCTGGGCGCGCAGATTGCGCGGGACTTCCCCGGCGTTGAGTTCGTGAATACCGACAACCCCGGGCAGGCCATGGAAGCCGTCGCCAGGGGGAATGCGGATGCCACGGTCATTTCGCTGATCAGCGCCCGCTACATGATCGCGCGGCACTATCGCGACAACCTGCGCATCACCAGTACCGTCGGCACCGATCCTGCCCGCATCACCTTTGGCGTCAACCGCAGCCAACTGGAGCTGTATTCGATCCTCGACAAGGCGCTGCTGAGCATCGCCCCTGAAGAAATGGATGAGCTGACCAATCATTGGCGCAGCGACATCATCCTCGAAGACAGTTACTGGCTGCGTCACCGCAACGTGATCATCCAGGGGTTCGGCCTGGCCGCGTTGCTGTTGCTGGTGACCCTGGGCTGGGTAGCCTATTTGCGCAGTCTGATTCGCAAACGTGCCCAGGCCGAGCGGGCGTTGAGCGATCAGATGCGATTCATGAGCGTGCTGATCGACGGCACTCCCCACCCCATCTACGTGCGTGACCGTCAGGGCCGATTGATGACCTGCAATAACGCTTATCTCGATGTATTTGGCTTCAAGCTGGACAACGTGATCGGCAAGACCGTGGTGGAGACCGACACCGGCAACCCGCCTCAGGCCCAATCGTTCCACGCCGATTACCTGCGGCTGATGGAGCAGGGCGAGCCGCAGATTCATGACCGGGTGCTCAAGGTGCCCAGCGGAGAAGTCCTGACCATTTACCAATGGATGCTGCCGTACCGTGACGGCGATGAGAAAGTGGTCGGCATGATTGCCGGCTGGGTGGATGTCAGCGAGCGCCAGCGGTTGCTGGGGCAGTTGCGCGAGGCCAAAGAGGACGCGGATGCCGCCAACCGCGCCAAAACCACGTTCCTGGCGACCATGAGCCATGAAATTCGCACGCCCATGAATGCGGTGATCGGCATGATCGAGCTGGCCTTGAAAAACGCCGAGCAGGGCCGCGCTGATCGGGATGCGCTGGAAGTGGCATCGGTGGCGTCCCGGGGGATGCTGGAGTTGATCGGCGACATTCTGGATATCGCACGAATCGAGTCTGGTCATCTGTCCCTGAGCCTGGCACCGGCCAATCTGCATGAGCTGCTGACCTCTGCGGCGCGGGTGTTCGAAGGGCTGGCCCGGGACAAGGGGTTGTCGTTGCGGGTGGAACTGGACCCGCTGATCGATCATTGGGTATTGATCGACCCGTTGCGATTCAAGCAAGTGGTCTCGAATCTGTTGGGCAACGCCATCAAGTTCACGGCCCGTGGCCAGGTGCGGCTGGGCGCCCAGGGCGCGCCGGCACTGGCTGGCGGCCACCTGAACCTGCGTCTGTGGGTGGAGGACACGGGGCCGGGGATCAGCGCCGAGGACCAGAAGCGTTTGTTCAACCCCTTCATCCAGGGCCGCAACCCTGAGCAATCACAGCGCAGCGGCTCCGGGCTCGGGCTGGTGATCAGTCGCGACCTGTGCGAAATGATGGGCGGACAGTTACACCTCAACAGTGTGCCGGGGCAGGGTACGCGGGTGGATGTGACCCTGGCGCTGGCCCTGATCACGACGGCGCCTGTGCGCCTTCCAGAGGTGGTCCAGCCGGCCCCTTCGACCCGTACGCTGAATATCCTGGTGGTGGATGACTATCCGGCCAATCGCCTGCTGCTGGCCCGGCAGTTGGCTTTCCTGGGGTATCGCATCACGACCGCCGAAGACGGTGTCCAGGCCCTCGAGCAATGGCAGGTCGGGGGCTTCGATGGGGTTATCACCGATTGCAACATGCCCCTCAAGGACGGTTATGCACTGGCGCGCGATATCCGTGCCAGTGAGCGCGAACTGGGTTGGGCACCCTGCTTGCTGCTGGGGTTCACCGCCAATGCCCAGTCGGAAGAAGCCGAGCGCTGCCGGCAGGCGGGCATGGACGGTTGCCTGTTCAAACCCACCGGGCTTGAAGACCTGCGTACCGCCCTGGCATCGCGCACGGCCAGTGTGTGCGAGCCGGCAGCCCAGGCCGTATTTGACTTGAGCACCCTGGTCGCGCTGACGGGCGATGATCGTGCGGCACTCAAGGAACTGCTCGAACCGCTGCTCGACAGCCTGGCGGCGGATAGTGAGTTGTTGCCGGCCCTGGCGCAGCAGGCCGATTTTGCTCGGCTACATGACCTGGCCCACCGTGCCAAGGGCGGGGCGCGCATGGTCAAGGCGCATACGCTGATCGCCTGTTGCGAGGCTTTGGAGGAGGTCTGCGAAAGCTCGGTGCCTGATGCATTGGACGAGGCCGTTGAAGCCGTGTCCCAGGCCATCGACCATCTGCAGCACAGCCTGACGCTGTACATCAATCAGGCTTGACCCGCGCTGACAGCCACTCAGAGGGTTTGGGAGAACTCCTACATGAAGGGGGAACAAGCCTGATTTTGTCTTCGAGGTATGTCTGGAGAATGGGCCACGCTCACTGACGAGTACTGCCTACCCAGGGGTTTGCCATGCCGAACAAAGCACTGACCATCCTGATTGCCGATGAACAGCACCTGCAACGCTTGTATATCGAAAAGATGCTCAACCGGTTGGGCTACCACCGGATCGTCCCGGTCCAGAGTTTCGAAGAGGTGCGGATTCTCACCGCCATCCCGGCCGAGCCGTTCGATGTGCTGATCATCAATGCCGGGTTGGCCGTCCATGCCAGTGGGCCCCAACCCCAGGTGCGCCATGTGCTGGTCTACGACCACCTGAACCTGGGCGAGTCCGTCGGTGCGACGCCGGCGGTGCTGGTCAGGCTCGCGGGCGTGCCGGACAGCGTCAACCTCGAACACTTCATGGACATCATCGACCCACCCGAGGCCAACGCGGGCCTGCGGGTGTTGCCGTGGTTGCGGGAGCTGTCCCGCAACGCCGTCGCCGGAGGTTAGTCCCACTGCGGCGCGAGGCCCTTGGGGCTGGTCAGCCGATGGCCGCGGTCCAGGCTGGCAATCTGTTGCATGTCTGCCGTGCTCAAGGTCAGTTGCAGGGCCTTGAGATTACTCTCCAGATTGGTGCGCTGGGTCGACGAAGGAATGACCGCGTAACCCGACTGCATGGCCCAGGCCAGGGTGACTTGTGCGGGGGTGGCGCCATGGCGCTCGGCGATCTGCTGGATCACCGGGTCCTTCAGTACTTCACCGTAGGCCAGCGTCATGTAGGAGGTGATTTGGATGCCATGGGCGGTGGCGAACTCCACCACCTTGCGGTTTTGCAGGTAGGGGTGAAGCTCGATCTGGTTGGTCGCGATATGCTCGGCACCGACGGCGGCAATCGCCTGTTTCATCAGGTCGATAGTGAAATTGGAAATGCCGATCTGACGGGTCAGGCCCAGGCGCTTGGCTTCCAGCAACTGGCCCATGAACTCGGCGACGGGTACCTGGTCTTCCGGCGATGGCCAATGGATCAGGGTCAGGTCCAGGTAGTCGGTTTTCAGTTTGCGCAGGCTTTCGCGCAGGCTGGGAATCAGCTGGCCTTGCGCGAAATGCGCGACCCAGATTTTGCTGGTGATGAACAGCTCCTCACGAGATACGCCGCTGTCGGCAATGGCCTGACCGACGTCGGCTTCATTCTCGTAGATCTGCGCGGTGTCGATGGCGCGGTAGCCCAGTTCCAGGCCGGTGCTGACCGAGTCGATCACCACCTGGCCTTGCAGGCGAAAAGTGCCGAGGCCAAAAGCGGGGACGGTTTGCGTAGGGATGGACATCAATCTCTCCTCAAGGGCATGTAAACAATGGAGTGGAGTATCCGCCCGTCGTTCCTTCGGAAAAACCGTCCCACACGAAAAGGACTTTTGACCACAGGTCAAGAGTCGTGGTGTTCTGGGGCCCGTTGCAAAAAACATGCGGCTTCACTTGCCAGAGTCGGGCATCGCGCGGTATTTCAGAAAGCCCTTCTCCATGCGGAAATTGCCATGACTCAGCACCTCACCGAATATGCCGACGCCAGCCCTGAAGTGCGTGCGGTCTACGACGACATCATGCAAACGCGCAAGGTCGACCAGGTGAACAACTTCTGGAAATGCCTGGCGGCCCATCCGCCGACCTTGCGCCGTACCTGGGAAAGTCTGAAGGAGATCATGGCGCCGGGAGCGCTGGATCCACTCACCAAAGAACTGCTCTACGTCGCTGTGAGCGTCACCAATAACTGCCCGTACTGCATCGCCTCCCACACCGCCGCCGCGCGCAAGGCGGGCATGACCGATGCAATGTTCGGCGAGTTGCAGGCCGTGGTCGGCATGGCCAATGAAACCAACCGCCTGGCCACCGGCTACCGGGTGCCGGTGGACGAGGCGTTCAAGTTACCGTGAAGTCCGTCACGCGTCGAACCAGGCCAGCAGCACCGTCACGTTATCGCGCCCGGCGTATTCCCGGGTGAGGTTGACCAGCCGTTGGCACGCGGTGTCCAGCGTGTCACGGCGGGCTACCGCCAGCACCTGCACCATTTCCTGATGGGGCACGCAACCGTGCAGACCGTCGCTGCATAGCATCAACACATCCCCCGGCTGCACCGGTTGGACGCGTACCTGCGGTTCGACCCGGGGCCCCGGGCCGATGGCTTGCAGCAGCAGGTTGCGTGCAGGCAGGCGGTCGACTTTGCCGGCTTCGAGCGCTTGCTGGTACCAGGTCTGGTCGCGGGTCAGCAGGCTCAATTCGCCATCGCGGTAACGGTACAAACGGCTGTCACCGACATGGAACACCAGCAGCGGCCCATCGCTTTGCGGGCGCCAGAGGCCGGTGAGCGTGGTGCCCATGCCACTGCCTTCGCTCATCTGCCGCGCCACATTCTGCTGATAGACGCATTGGTTCACCTGATCGATGGCACTGTGCAACAGGCCGGCGGCTTGCATGTCCGGGTCCGACCAGGTGGCATCGGGGTCGCCATTCTCGTCGAGCGTTTCGACGCTATGGGTTTTCAGTGTCTGGCGCAGGCTGATCAACGCTTCGGCACTGGCCAGCGCGCCGGCTTCATGGCCGCCCATGCCGTCTGCTACAGCAAGTAGCCCGAGGCTCGGCTCCACCAGAAAGTTGTCTTCGTTACTCTGGCGCACCGTGCCGACATCACTGACCCCATAGGCGACCGCTGAGGCCAGACTATGGGGCCCGCAGGCGCTGAGTGGGGAGTCGGTCATGGAAGGGGCTCGAAGCTGGTGAGGAACGTCAGGCGCTGGGCCTCGCTCTCGATGTGTTCGGCCAACAATTGCAGGAACGGTTGGCGCAGGGAGGTGGCCCGCAAGGCACGGCTGACCACGATGCGGGCGATAGGGCCGATCAGCACGGCGAGGCGGCGCTCGGCCATGTTTGCAAAGTCAGTATCTATCTGCGTGACGGGGGCTTCGGTAAGGCTGGTGACTTCAGTGGGCAGTACCGTCGGTTCGCTGACCGGCTCGGGTGCCGCCGTGGGTGGGTTGAGCCTTTGGAACAGCGACTGACTGGCGCTGGCAAACTGTTCGCGGCCACGCTCTGAAGGGATATGGGGCAACAGAGAGGCGCAGATGGCGTCGAAGTCGTCGGCGCCATTGAGGCTCTTGCGTACCAGAAATCGTGCCAGCGGCCCGATCTGATGGGACAGCAAAGACTCCAGTTCGGGCATCACCGCCAGCTTCCAGGGCGTCAGGGTTTCCACGGCTTCGGTCACCGCGCCCGTACCGGTGGGCAAGGGCGTGACGCCACTGCTCAGCGGTTGGTTGGGACGCATCAGTACCGTACGGTCATCGTCGATTTCCGCGTTGGTCCAGGTGCCGGTGGTGGTACCGAGCAACGCTTCCAGATCATCGAGAAATGCCTGCGCCGAGGCGTAACGCTCGGCGGGGCGCTTGGCCAGAGCGCGTGCGATCACATTGTCCAGTGCCGGGTCCAGCGCCAGGTTCAGGGACGAGGGCGCCACCGGGGTCTGGTTGAGAATCTGCTGCATGACCATGGTGGCAGAGCCGGAAAATGGCCGTTCGCCGGTGAGCAACTGGTACAGCACGATGCCGGCGGAAAACACATCGGAGCGACCGTCGATCAACTCACCGCAGAACTGTTCAGGCGACATGTAGCTGGGCGTGCCGATCATCGAACCGGTCTGGGTGAGGGTGGACGAGTCGAGGCGTGCCACACCGAAGTCTGTGACTTTCACCTGGTTGTCGGCGGTGATCAGCAGGTTGGCCGGTTTGATATCACGGTGCACCACACCCTTGGAGTGGGCATATTGCAGGGCCAGCAGCAACTGGCGCATCCAGCCCAGGCTGTGGCTCAGATCGCGGGGTGTCTGCGCCGCCAGCAGGGTGTTGAGCGGCGTACCTTCGACGAACTCCATGGCAATGTAGGCCGAGCCTTCGTCTTCGCCGTAGTCGTACACGCCGACGATATTGGGGTGCATCAGCCGGCCAGCCGCCTGGGCTTCGTTCTTGAAGCGGCTGACCAGCTCGGCGTGCTGGCTGTCGCCGAACAGCTCTTTGCGGATGGTCTTGAGCGCCACGGTGCGTGCGATATTCGGGTCGAACGCTTTGTACACCGTGCCCATGGCACCTTTGCCGAGCACGCTGTCGATGCGGTATTTGCCCAGTTGTTCAAGCATGATCGGGCACCTATTCCTCAAGCATCTTCATGGCGCTGACTAAGCTGGTGCGCATACGGCCAAAAGACTGGCCCAGGCGTGCCAGTTCATCGTTGCCACTGACGTCCATCTGCGGCACGTCGGTTTCACCCAGGCTGACGCGGTCGGCCAGGGCTGACATCTGCCGCAGGCGACGGGTGACAAACAGGTGCACCGCTACGTTCAGCGCGACGAACAGCACGGCGAAGATGCCCAGCATCGACAGCATGTAGCTGTGCAGCAGGCTCCGGGCGCGCTGTAGCGGCAAGTCGAGCGGTACGGTCACCAGTTGCGCACCGATGGTGTCGTTGAGTTTCCAGCCGAAGCCGTTGACCGGTCCGTAGATGTCGACCATGGTTTTCGGCGCCGCGTCCGGCGTACTGTGGCAGGCCAGGCAAGCACCGTCCTTGATCTGGATGGGCCGCGCGATGTACAGCGCCGCCCCCCTCTCATCATTGCGCTCGCCGACCATTTCGTCGGTCTGCGGCTGGCTGCGCAGGGTGCTGATCAGGGACTTTTCCCAATCATTGGCCAGGTCGCGCGGGTTGGTAGGGTTGAGGGTGGCTTCCTTGTAGGCATAGTCCGGGTAGGACTTGAGCAATTCCTGCAGGTGCGAGATGGCGGCAAAATCCGGGACCGACTGCGGCAGGAACTGGAACTTCAGGCGGTTCTCCAGCAAGGGCACGATCTGCTCTGCGGTGTAGGTGCTGGCGGCGGAGGCCGAGCGCATCAGCATGCGCGCGGTTTCCAGGGTTTCCCGACGCGCACTCTGTTGCAGCATGTAGTGGGTGGAAAGACTGGTGGCGATAAATCCGACGATAAACACCGCCAGGAACACCACGTTGAATTTGACCGCAAGTGACAGTTTCATAATTACCTTCGGGGACTGGCGGGGTGGGCGTCAGCGTGCATTCTTGCGACGTTCCTGGCGCAGCAGCTCCAGCTCCCACTCCAGCACGCCGCCTCGGTTGGCCTTCACAGCCTGGCGAAACGCCGGGTCTGCCAGACGTGGGGCAAAGCGACTGGCAAGCATCTGCTGGCTGAGGTTCAGCGGGCTCACCACCCAGGGCGCGATGTCGTCGTATGTCACCTCACGCTCTTTTTTCGGCTCGGCGGAGGCTGGAGTTTTCTTGCCCAGCGGTACCAGCGGGTCGAGGAACTGACGGGGCAGGGCGTCGATAAAGGCTTGCTCAGGCCGCGGCACGGTTTTGAGCGCCGCGCCACTGACGCGTTGCGCAAAGTCTTCATGGCCGAGCGTGACGCTGTGATCGCCTTTGCCGCGGGCATCCAGCTCATGCACCACCTGGCTGCCATCCTCGACAAACATCTCGGTCTGGCGCGGGGTGACGTGTATCACGCTGGCGCTGTTGGTGACTGTGAAGGCGAGGGCGCCAGTGGTCACTGCCAGGTTGGCGTGGCCGGCGACCGGTTGCAGCTTGAGCCAACCGTTGAGCAGATTGATTTGTGCAGCCTTGCTGTTGGTGGCGATCAGGATCCGGGTGTCAGGGCCCAGCGCCAGCGTGGTCGATGCCAGGCCTTCGATCTGAATGCCCGCAGTACCGGTTTGCAGGATATCGCCCCCTTGCAGGCGCGTGCCCGGACCCACGGTGTACAAAGAGGTGGCACGAATCAGCTTCAGCGGCTTCTCCGCGTAGGCAATCACGCCAATATTGGCCGGTGCCGCCTGGGCCAGCGGTAGCTGGAGCAGGCTGGCGAGCAATAGGACTGTCGAGAGTTTCTTCACGTTGGCGCCATCTATCGAGCACTTGAGGACAGGCACCGATGCTGTAGCTACAGCCGGTGTTCGTGCGTGCGCAAGGCATCGCAGGGCCGAAGGCTACCGGCTGGACGGGGGCGGGACGAAGACAATTATCTGCATGGCAGAGGGCTGATTCGATTGAGCGAAATCATGGAATAAAGCGCACAAGGTGCGTGTTATTCCCATGGTTTCCCGTGATTCGGACGACATTTGCGGCGATCGGGAAAAGGCAGCGTTTTTGCGAGAGGCGGAAAATAGTCGGGAATAAAAACTTCGGGTCGATTGTTCATCCTGCAGACGCTGACAAGCAGCCGTGATCGACTTTCGATGGATCCCAAAATGATTGACCTGACCCTTCTCAAATCTCTTTCTGGCAGGCGCGCAATGAGCGATACCGACCCTGAAGTTGTGGCACGCCGCAATCGCCTGGCACTTCTGGTATTGCAAGTGGTCGGCCTGATCGTACTGGTGATCTGCGCCATCGATGCGCAACGGGCCCAGGCCCAGGACTTGCCAGAACCAGCCAATGGCGCAGCGAAAAAAGTACTGATGACCGTACAGGCCTCTGGCGTGCAGGTCTATACCTGCGCCAAGGACAGCAACGGTCAACTGGCCTGGCAGTTTCGTGAGCCCCTGGCGACGCTGATGATCAACGGCAAGACGGTAGGTCGTCACTTCGCCGGGCCCACCTGGCAACTGGATGACCGCAGTGCCGTCGTCGGCAAGGTCATTGCCCAGGCGCCGGGAGACAGCGCTGGAGATATTGCGTTGCTGCGCCTGGACGTGGTCGCGCACCAGGGGCCGGGTGGACTGGCACAGGTGGTGACGGTGGAGCGCCTGCATACCCTCGGTGGCGTGTTCAGCGGCAGTTGCGCCCAGTTGGGTGACTTGCACCTCGAACCCTACAGCGCCGATTACCGCTTCCTCGGCCAATAGTTTCACCCCGCGCCGCTCGGCCGGGCAGTAACCCCCTCGACTGAATTCATGCCTCGCGCCGATCGCCATCGGCGTGCGGCAACGCTGTGCCTGTAACACAACCAAAAACATAGGAGCTTTACACATGATCACTCGTTTACTTGCTGTAACCGCGTTGACCGTTGTCGCCTCGACCGGTGCCCAGGCTGCTGAAACAGGCCCCACCGATTGGACCGGTTTCTACGGCGGCCTGAGTGCCGGTTATGGCTTTGGCGGTGACGGCGACGTCAACACCAAGGGCCAGGCTGCACCGAACATCGCCAACATCAACGGCGGCGCTCGCCCAGGTCGAGTGGACCTGGACCGCAACGGCCTGCTCGGTGGCATACAGGTTGGCTACAACTACCAGTTCGGTCAGTGGGTAGCCGGTGTCGAGGCGGATATCTCCCACACAGACCTGCAGGACAGCCGCAACATCGGTACCGCACAGCTCAACACCGGTCTGGCGCTGAACAATAAGTTCGAATCGAAGATCAAGTACCTGGGTACCTTGCGTGGCCGCTTCGGTTATGCCTTCGATCACACCCTGATCTACGGCACCGCCGGCTTGGCGTACGGCGAAACCAGTCAGAGTGTCGACATGTTCGGCCCTACCGGCAATACCCAATTCAGCGGCAGCCAAAGCCACTTCAAGATGGGTTACACCGTGGGTGCAGGCATTGAGCAGGCGATCACCCAGAACCTGTCATTCAAGACTGAATACCTGTACTACGACCTGGGGGAAGACAAGCTGAACGTGGCGGTGATTCCGGGCAGCGGTGGGGCGGGGACGGGGTACGACTCCAAGTTCAAGAACGATGGGCAAATGCTGCGTGTCGGGTTGAACTGGAAGTTTGATTGACGATCAGCAGGCAGCCTCAGGCGCAGGCGCGTGAGGCTTTCATCGGGCGCGCCGGGCGGTGTTGATAGAGCTGGCCCTGGCGCGCCTTGCGGTTTTTGCGGGACTGGAAGCTGTGCCAGGTGCTGAAGTCGAAGCGGGTGGCCGAGACGACGTTGTCCTGTAGAAGCATGATGGACACAGGCGCTACGACATTCGCGTAGTGGGTGTTGAGCGTGACCTCAAGTGTGTCCTTGTCCCGGTAGCCGCTGAGCAGGGGAATTAACGTGAACGCGTGGTCCACGCCGTCCGATTCAGTTGGTACTCCAACGACTGATACGATGCCTACATACACTTTTCGGTCGCTGAAGCTGAACATGCACGGCGCCTGTTGTTGCATCGACTCCTTGAGCAAGGTCTTGAACGGTGTACCTTCAAGAATGCCCAGGGTCAACTGAAGGTCGAGTTGCCTGGTGCTTTCAAGGTTCAGGTTGATTTTATGGGACAGGACATAAACCTTTGCCCAGAAAAAGGGCATGAGCATTGACGTCAAGCCAACCTGTAGCAGGAACACCCAGAGGGTGCTGTTTTTTTCATTGGCGATATCAAGTTGTACCAATCTGGACCCCAGGTAGCTGCTGTAGTCGGTCCAGAAAACGTACGGCCCTTGTTTGGACATTGCCAGAATCAGAGCGCTCAGGAACGTGGCCGCGAGCAGGCACGCGACGCCCAGTCGTGCTACCTGCAAATAAAGCAACTGCCCTTCGAACCGGTGCAGGCGGCAGTAGTAATAGGGGTGTTTGATACAGACCAGATAACCGCTGACCAGTAGCGGCAGGATGATCAGCAGGCCCATGAATCGTCAGCCTCCAGTTGACGTATTTCACGTATCGCACGCTGGTAGTTTTCCGATGCCATGATCTCGACAGGGTCCAGTGAGATGTACCTGCCCGTGATCTTCCAGCTCTTGAGCAATGTGATGGCCCTTGCGGTTTCCAGCTGGTCCTGAGTCGGCTTCCCGCACAGCCAATGCAATCCAAACATGGTGATGACCTCGAAAAGAATCAGCCTGTTTTATAACAAGCGTCCTGAGCGCCATACCACTGATGGCCGACGCTCCATCGTCGTCGGCTCCCGTAGGAAAGGTCTCCAATTGCTCCAGCGGGTTAAAAAGTCGGCGGTGTAATCACCCAGATCACCACCGTATCCACCTTGCCCGGGTTGCCGTACCGGTGCGGTTCGCGGCTGGCAAAGCTGAAACTGTCGCCTTCGCCCAGCAGGAAGTGCCGGTCACCCACCCAGAGCTCGAATTGCCCGCTCAGCACATACCCGGCTTCCTCGCCTTCATGGCTGTAGCTTTGCTGGCTATAGGTACCGGGTGGGAAGCATGAATGCAGCATTTCCAGCTGATGATTGGGCAGCGGCGTCAACAGTTGGTCGACGATGCCATCTTCGTAGCGGATGCTCTGGCGGTTGTCCTTGCGTATCACGTAGCCGTCATCGGCCGGAGCAGGCACGGTTTCACTGGCGAAGAACCACTGGATGGTCACGCCCAGGCTGCGCGCGATATTGAACAGCGCCGGGATGGACGGGTACGCCAGGTTGCGTTCCAACTGGCTGAGGTAACCGGCGGTCAGTTCGCTCATCTGTGCGAGCTCGGTGAGCGTCAGGCCACAGGCCTTGCGCAGGCCGCGAATGCGCGTGCCGAGAAACAGTTGCTGGGGTTCGTCTGTCACAGGTTCCACGCTACCTTGAGTCCTTCGTAGATCGCCTCCTCGGCGGTGCGCGGTGCCAGGCAGTCGCCGATGCGATCGAACGGCACACGGCCTTGCAGCTCCGCGCCCAGAGTGTCCACCGGCTGATGGCCCTGGCACAACACCAGGGTGTCGATAGTTTCCAGCAGCATCGGTTCGCCACTGGCCATGTGTTGCAGGTACACGGTGCTGTCATCGCAGCCATAAAGGCGGGCGTAGGGAATGATCGGAACGCCCAGTCGATGCAGCTCGCCCGCCAACTGATCGCGTACGTACAGAGGCAGGTTTTCTCCGCAATGCGTGCCGTTGACGGCCAACTGTACCGAGTGGCCGGCGCGCACCAGGCGTTCGGCGATGCCCGGGCCGATCCAGTCGCAACGCCAGTCGACGACCACCACCGAACGGCCCAGGGGCACTTCGTCGCGCAGCACCTGCCAGGCGTCCACCACGTGCAGATCACCACCTCGCTCGAAGGCCGGCCAGTAGGGTTCGGCGCCAGTGGCGATGATCACGTGATCGGGTTGCGCCTGCTCCACCAGGGCGCGGTCCACCCGGGTATTGCGCACCACGCGCACACCGGCCAGCGTCATTTCACGTTGCAGGTTGGTGCTGGCACCGCCGAACTCACTGCGCCGTGGCAGCAACTGTGCCAACAGCACTTGGCCGCCCAGTTGGCTGCCGGCTTCGTACAGCGTCACCTCATGCCCGCGTCGGGCCGCCACGGCCGCCGCTTTCATGCCGGCCGGGCCGCCACCGACCACCATCACGCGCTTGCGCTTCACGGCGGGTTGCAGATCAGAGAATTTCAGCTCGCGCCCGGTCTCGGGGTGCTGGATACAGGAGATCGGCAGCCCCTTGTGAAAGTGACCGATACACGCCTGGTTGCAGGCGATGCAGGCCCGCACATCTTCGGCGCGACCCGCCTGGGTCTTGGCCGGCATCAGCGGGTCGCAGATCAGCGCGCGGGTCATGCCGCATACGTCGGCCTGGCCGCGCGCCAGGATCAGTTCCGCTTCCTGGGGTTGATTGATGCGGCCTGTCACAAACAACGGAATCGACAGGCTGGCTTTGAAGCGTGCCGCTTCATCCGCCAGGTACGCCGCCGCGATCGCCATGGGTGGCACGATATGCACCGCTCCGCCCAGCGACGCAGAAGTGCCGGCGACGATATGCACGTAATCCAGGCGCTTTTGCAGGCACTGCACCGCTTCCAGAGACTCGCTTTCGGTGAGCCCTTCGGCATCGCGCTCGTCAGCAGAAATGCGCAGGCCGATGATGAATTGCTCGTCGGTCACGGCTCGCACCGCCGTGATGATTTCTGTCAGAAAACGCAGCCGTTGTTCCAGCTCGCCGTTGTAGCCATCGGTGCGTCGATTCACCCGTGGGTTGAGAAATTGCGCGGGCAGGTAACCGTGGCTCGCGACCACTTCCACACCGTCGATACCGGCCTGATACAGGCGCCTTGCCGCTGCCGCATAGCCTGCGACAATCTCGTCGATCATCGCCTGATCCAGCGCCCGGGGCATCACCCGGAACCGTTCATTGGGTACCCCTGACGCCGAGTACGCCACGGCCAGCAGACCGTCTGCCGACTCCATGATTTCCCGCCCGGGATGAAAGATCTGCGACAACACCAGGGTGTCGTGGGCATGACAGGTTTCGGCCAGCTGGCGATAGCCCTCGATGCACTTGTCATCGGTGGCCATCAGCACATGGGAGGTGTAACGCGCGCTGTCATGCACCCCGGCGACCTGCAACACAATCAAGCCGACACCACCTTCGGCGCGGGCGCGGTGATAGGCGATCAGTTGTGCGTTGACCTGGTTGTCCGTGGGCATGGAGGTGTCGTGCCCGCTGGACATGATGCGGTTTTTCAGGCGTTTTCCCCGCAGAGTCAAGGGCTCGAACAAGTGTGGGAAGGCATGGGGCTGCATGGTGTGAAGACTCCAGGCGCTGTTATTGTTATTTTTCTATAGGAGGCAAACACCAGTAAAAAATCAACTTGTTTTTTTACTGGCGGCTGATTTAGCGTCGTCCCACCCACCCTGTGCCTGGAGAATAAAAATGACACGCTCCACCGAACAGCAACTGCGTGAAGAGCTTGCTGCGTGCTACCGGCTTATCGCGCACTTTCGCATGAGTGACCTGATCTTCACCCATATCTCGGTGCGTATTCCCGGCCCCGAACATCACTTCCTGATCAACCCTTACGGGCTGATGTTCGAGGAGATCACTGCGTCGAGCCTGGTGAAGATCGGCCTCGACGGGCGTGCGGTCGACGCTTCGCCCCATGCGGTCAACCCGGCGGGCTTTGTGATCCACAGTGCGATCCATGGCGCTCGCGAAGACGCCCAGTGTGTGTTGCACACCCACACCCGAGCGGGCTGCGCGGTGGCGGCGCTGGAGTGTGGGTTGCTCCCGGTCAACCAGATATCCATGGAGTTCTACGGCAAGGTGGCCTACCACGATTACGAAGGCGTGGCTCTGGACATGGACGAGCAACAACGCCTGGTGGCGGACCTGGGCGACAAGCCGGTACTGATGCTGCGCAACCACGGTTTGCTGACGGTGGGCGAGACCGTCAGCCAGGCGTTCTTGCGCATGTACTACCTGGAAAAAGCCTGTGATATCCAGATCGCCGCCCAGGCCTGTGGCCCGCTGGTACTGCCGTCGCCACAGGTTTGCGCCCACACCGAGCGGCAGTTCAACGACCCGGGCAGGCCGCAGGAAGAGGGCCAACTGGTGGACCTGGATGCCATGCAATTGGCGTGGGCGGCCTTGTTGCGGTTGCTGGATCGGGTGTCGCCGGGGTACCGCGACTGATGTAGAGTCGTCTGGCCGATTCACTCTCAGGAACCGCCGTATGACCCAGGAATCCCGTTTCTCCCGGATGGAGCCGGAATTGCGCAAGGCCAATCTGGTCCAGGCGACGCTCACCTGTCTCAAGCGCGACGGTTTCCAGGGCGCCTCGATCCGCAAGATCAGCGCCGAAGCCGGGGTGTCGGTAGGCCTGATCAGCCACCATTACTCGGGCAAGGACGAGCTGGTGGCTGAGGCCTATCGCACCATCACCGACCAGGTCATGGGCCTGCTGCGCGAGACCATGGCCAAGGCGCCGCCGAACCCTCGCGAGCGTTTGTCGGCGCTGTTTCGCGGCTCGTTTTCCGCCGAATTGCTTGATCCGCACCTGCTGGACGCCTGGCTGGTGTTCTGGGGCGCGGTCAAGACGGCGCCCGCGATCAACCTGGCCCACGAGCATTCCTACGGCGAGTACCGCACCATCATGCGCTCGGCCCTGACCGATATGGCCCGGGAGGAGGGTTGGCAGCACTTCGACGCCGATCTCGCCGCCATTGGCTTGAGCGCATTGCTTGACGGGCTGTGGCTGGAGTCGGGGTTGAACCCCGGCACCTTCACCCCGGAACAGGGCATCCAGATCTGCGAAGCCTGGGTCGACGGCCTGCAAACCGGCGGGCGCCAGCGCTATCAACTCAAGGCCTGAGCCTTGTCCCGCCGCTCCGGACGCAAGGTCCGGGGCGGCTTTTTTTGCCTCTGAAAATATTTGCAGTTTGCCGATTGCCTCCTTGCTGAACACTCGTTTAGTATCGCCCCATGTCGCACCCCTCAAGCCAAATAAAATAATTCGAGGAAGCCATGACTACCGATTCGCCCGTGCTCACCCAGGTGCAAGCAGGCGTTGCCTGGATCACGCTCAACCGTGGTCCTCAGCGCAATGCTCTGGATATTCCCACCCTGACGTATCTGCATGCCTTGCTGGAAGCGATCAACATCGATTCCAGCGTGCGGGTGGTGGTGTTGACCGGCAGCGGTCGCAGCTTTTGCGCCGGCGCCGACCTGGCCGAATGGGCCGACGCTGAAGCCCGCGGCGCCCTCGAAACCTACGGCTGGACCGAAACCGCCCACGCCCTGATGACCCGCCTGCACAGCCTCGACAAACCGACGATTGCCGCGATCAACGGCACCGCCGTCGGCGCCGGCATGGACCTGACCCTGTGCTGCGACTTGCGCATCGCGGCCCAATCGGCACGCTTCAAGGCCGGCTATACCAACATGGCCTACTCGCCGGACGCCGGTGCCAGTTGGCATTTGCCACGCCTGATCGGCAGCGAGCAAGCCAAGCGCCTGCTGTTCCTCGACGAACTGTGGAGCGCCGACCGCGCCCTGGCCGCCGGGCTGGTCGGCGAAGTGGTCGCGGACGATCAACTTCACGCCCACACCTCCGAGCTCGCCGCACGCCTGGCCAGCGGCCCGACCTTTGCGTTTGCTCAGACCAAAACCCTGATCCGCGAGGGAGCCGACCGCAGCCTGCCCGAGCAATTGCAGGCCGAACTGGCCGCCGGACTGCTGTGTGGACGCAGCGCCGACGGCGCCGAGGCCCTACGCGCGTCGGTGGAAAAGCGCGCACCGAACTTCCGCGGCGAATAACAACAAACACCCCCGAACGATCGACAGGTAGCGCCATGAATTTCCAACTGAGCCAAGAACAAGACATGTTGGTGGACGCGGTACGCAGTTTCGTTGCCAAGGAACTGCTGCCCCACGAGGAGGCGGTGGACCGTGCCGATGAGGTTTCCCCGGAGCTTGCTGCACAGATTCGCGACAAGGCTATCGCTGCCGGTTTCTATGCCTTCAACATGCCGGAGGAAGTCGGCGGCGGCGGGCTGGATTATCTGTCCCAGGCGCTGATCGAGCGGGAGCTGTCCAAGGTGTCGTGGGCGCTGCACGTGTTTGTCGCACGCCCGTCGAAAATCCTGATGGCCTGCACCGGTGCGCAGATTGGCGACTACCTGCTGCCCTGTGTCCAGGGCAAGAAAATCGACTGTTTTGCCCTGACCGAACCGGGCGCGGGCTCAGACGCCAACGCGATCAAGACCCGTGCCGTACGCAGTGGCGATGACTTCGTGATCAACGGCAGCAAGCACTTTATCAGTCACGCCGGGCATGCCGATTTCGCCATTGTGTTCGCCGTCACCGACACCTATGAACACAACGGTCGGCAGCGCAATGCAGTGACTTCGTTCCTGGTGGACCGTGGCACGCCGGGCATGACCATTCGCCGGGGTCCCAAGTGCGTGAGCAACCGGGGTTATCACACCTACGAAATATTCTTCGACGACTGCCGCGTGCCGGCCTCCAAGGTGCTGGGCGAAGTGGGCAAGGGCTGGGAAGTCGCCAACGCCTGGCTCACCGCGGGCCGCGTGATGGTGGCTGCCAACTGCGTGGGTCAGGCCCAGCGTGCGTTGGATGTATCGCTGCAATGGGCGGCGGACCGCAAGCAATTCGGTCAACCGATCGGTACCTACCAGGGCGTGAGCTTCAAGCTGGCCGACATGGCCACGCAGATTCGCGCCGCCGAGCTGTTGACCCTGCACACCGCCTGGAAGATGGACCAGGGCAGCATGACCGATGGCGAGGCCGGCATGGCCAAGCTGTTTGCCAGCGAAACCCTGGGCAAGGTGGCCGATGAAGCCGTGCAGATTTTCGGCGGCATGGGCCTGATGGACGAAGGTCCGGTGGAGCGCATCTGGCGCAACGCGCGGATCGAACGGATCTGGGAAGGCACCTCGGAAATCCAGCGCCATATCATCGCCCGCGAACTGTTGCGGCCGCTGCTGCGCTGAGCGGCGAGGAGAGCTTATGTCCCAGGCAATTCGCGATAATCTCAAGCGCCTGCTGGCGCCCCGGCACCTGGCCTTCGTGGGTGGGCGTAGCATGGCCCGCGCACTCAAGCGCTGTGCCGAGGGCGGGTTTACCGGGCCGATGTGGCTGGTCAATCCCCAGCATGACAGCCTCGATGGCATTCCTTGTGTGCGCCGTGTCGCCGACCTGCCGTGCGGGCCGGACGCGGTATTCATCGCCACCAACCGTGAACTGACCCTGACCTGTGTCGCCGAGCTGGCGGCCATCGGCACCGGTGGCGCCATCTGTTACGCCTCGGGGTTTGCTGAAACCGGGGCCAGCGGCGCAGCCCTGCAACAGCAACTGCTGAAGGCTGCTGGCGACATGGCCTTGCTCGGCCCCAACTGCTACGGCCTGCTGGATTACCTGCACAGCGCGGCATTGTGGCCGGTGGCCCATGGTGGCAAGGCGGTCGAGAAGGGCGTGGCGGTGCTGACCCAGAGCGGCAACTTCGCCTACAACCTGTCCATGAGCGACCGCTCGCTGCCGGTGGCCTACATGGTCTCGGTGGGCAACCAGGCGCAATTGGGCGTGGCCGAGTTGATGGACGTGTTGCTCGACGAACCGCGTGTCACGGCCATCGGTTTGCACCTGGAAGGCTTGAAAAACGTGCCGGGGTTTGCCCGCGCTGCCCATAAGGCGCTGGAAAAAGGCATCCCGATCATCGCGCTGAAAACCGGCGTGTCGCAGATCGGCGCCGAGTTGGCCTTGAGTCATACCAGTTCGCTGTCGGGCTCCGATGCGCTTTACGACAGTCTGTTTGCACGGCTGGGCGTGATCCGGGTGAGCGGGCCGGTGAGCTTCGTCGAAACCCTCAAGGCCGCCGCCTGTGGCAACCTGCCGGCGGGCAATCGTTTGGTGGCCTTGGCTTGCTCGGGCGGTGATGCGGGCTTGATCGCCGACTATGCCGAGCGCAATCAGTTGGCCTTGCCCAAACTGGATGACGGCCAGCGTGGCGAGTTGGCGCAGGTGCTGCCCAGCTACGCCAACCTAGTCAACCCGCTGGACTTCACCACAGCCATCTGGGGCGACCGCGACGCCCTCGACCGCATGCTCGACACTGCCCTGCGCACCCCTGCCGATGCGGCCATGCTGGTGCTGGACTACCCGGCGGAATTTACCGGCGAACGCAAGGAGTGCGACTTGCTCCTGGAGCTGTTCTGCCACGCTCTGCGTCGCCACGGCAAAAGCGGGTTCGTCACCTCGGCGTTCCCCGAATTGCTGCCGGCCCACGCCCGTGAGCGTTTGCACGCCCAGGGCATTGCCGCGCTGCAAGGCGTGGAAGATGCGTTGGCGGCCTGGGGGCGGGTCGCCGACTATCAACACCAGCGTCGCACCCTGCTGGAACGCGGTGAGTCGATCCTCGAACCGCTGTGCCCACCCGCACTTCAGGGGGAGGGGCTGGCGCTGGATGAGTGGGCATCCAAACAAGCCTTGCGCGCTTTCGGCCTGACCACGCCGGTTGCCGTGTTGAGTACGCCGGAGCGCGCCGTGGCCGACGCACAACAGCTGGGTTACCCGCTGGTGCTCAAGGCGGTCAGCGCCCAGTTGCCCCACAAGACCGAAGCCGGTGCCGTGGCACTGAACCTCAAGGACGGTATCGCTTTGACCAGTGCCCTGGCGCTGATGCGCGAGCGGATCGGCGCCTACGCGCCGACGGTGGCGTTCGATCAACTGCTGCTGGAGTCCATGGCCGCGCCGCCGTTGGCCGAGTTGATCGTGGGCATCAAGCGCGAGAACGACTTTGGCCTGGCGCTGGTGATCGGCGCGGGCGGCATCCTGGTGGAACTGCTCAAGGACAGCCGCAGCCTGCTGCTGCCGACCACCGACGATGCGATCCGCAATGCCTTGCTCAGCCTGCGCAGTGCTGCGTTGTTGCAAGGGTTTCGCGGGCGTGAGGCGGCGGACATGGACGCACTGGTGGCCGCCGTACGTGCGGTGGCCGACTATGCCTGCGCCAATGCCGGACAGTTGCTGGAACTGGATGTGAACCCACTGTTGGTCAATGCCCGGGGCGCCATGGCGGTCGATGCATTGATCCGCCTAGGAGATGAACATGCACGATAACGTGATGACCGGCGGCCAGGCCCTGGTGAAATTGCTGGCCAACTATGGCGTGGATACGGTGTTCGGCATCCCCGGGGTACATACCCTGGAGCTGTATCGCGGTTTGCCCGGCAGCGGCATTCGCCACGTGCTGACGCGCCATGAACAGGGCGCCGGTTTCATGGCCGATGGTTATGCGCGGGTCAGCGGCAAGCCGGGGGTGTGCTTTGTGATCACCGGGCCCGGCGTGACGAATGCAGCCACCGCCATCGGCCAGGCCTACGCCGACTCGGTCCCGCTGCTGGTGATCTCCAGCGTCAACAGCACCGCCAGCCTTGGCAAGGGCTGGGGCATCCTGCATGAAACCCAGGACCAGCGGGCGATCACCGCGCCCATCACGGCCTTCTCGGCGGTGGCGCTCAGCACCGGGGACCTGCCCGAGCTGGTCGCCCGCGCCTACGCGGTGTTCGACAGCGAGCGGCCAAGGCCGGTGCATATCTCGGTGCCGCTGGACGTGTTGGCCGCGCCGGTTGAGCGGGATTGGAGCCATGAGGTGGTGCGTCGTCCGGGGCGCGGGCTGTCGGCGCAGGAAGCATTGGAGCAGGCGGCGGCCAGGCTCGCGGCGGCCAAGTGCCCGATGATCATTGCCGGCGGCGGCGCACTGGACGCGGGCGAGGCGTTGCAACGCTTGAGCACCGTACTGGCGGCGCCGTTTTTCACCAGCGTGGCTGGCAAGGGCCTGTTGCCCATCGACGATCCGCTGAATGCCGGTTCTACCCTGTGCGTAGAGCCGGGCTGGCAGTTGATCAGCGAGGCGGATGTGGTGTTGGCGGTCGGCACGGAAATGGCCGACACCGATTACTGGCGCGAGCGTTTGCCACTCAGCGGTGAATTGCTGCGGGTGGATATCGACCCGCGCAAATTCAATGATTTCTATCCTTGCAGCGTGGCTTTGCGCGGCGATGCCCGACAAACGTTGCTGGCGTTGCTGGAACGCCTGCCGTCAACGCCACGCAATGCGGACGCTGCCGTAGCCAGCGTCGCGGGCTTGCGCCAGGCAGTTCGGCAGGGACACGGCCCGTTGCAGTCGATCCACCAAGCCATTCTCGAGCGCATCGAGGCCGAATTGCCGGCCAATGCCGTGATCAGCAGCGACATGACCCAACTGGCCTACACCGGCAATTACGCTTACCGCAGCCGGGCCCCGCGCAGCTGGCTGCACCCTACGGGCTACGGCACCCTGGGCTACGGTTTGCCGGCGGGCATCGGCGCCAAGTTCGGCGCGCCGCAACGGCCAGGGCTGGTGCTGGTGGGGGACGGCGGGTTTCTCTACACCGCCCAGGAACTGGCCACGGCGGTGGAAGAACTGGACAGCCCGTTGGTGGTGCTGTTGTGGAACAACGATGCCCTCGGCCAGATTCGTGATGACATGCTCAACCTGGACATCGAGCCCATCGGCGTATTGCCGCGCAACCCGGACTTCGCCCTGTTCGCCCAGGCGTTCGGTTGCACCGTGAACCAGCCACAGAACCTGGACGAATTGCAGACGGACTTGCGCAACGGTTTCAAACGCAATGGCGTGACCCTGATCGAGCTGAAGCATGCCTATGCCTGTTGATCTTTAGAGGAGCAAGACCATGAGCGAAAACAACAACAAAATGACTCAAGCGATGCACCGACGGGACTTCCTCAAACACAGCGCCGTGGCCGGCGCGGTGGCGGCGGCGTTCTCCATGGGCCTGCCGTTGCACGCCTTCGCCGAAGAGGCAGCGCCCAAAGCCGGTGGTGTGCTGCGTCTGGGCCTGGCCGGCGGCAGCACCACCGACTCCCGCGACCCGGGTTCCTGGGTCGATACCTTCACCTTCGTCGGCTTCTCGGCGGTCTACAACACCCTCACTGAAATCGCCGTGGACGGCAGTGCGATTCCCGAACTGGCCGAGCGTTTCGAGTCCACACCTGATGCGCGGGTGTGGACCTTCCACCTGCGCCCGGGCGTGACCTTTCACAACGGCAAAAGCCTTACTGCCGAAGATGTGGTGGTCTCGATCAACCATCACCTGGACGCCAAGTCGACCTCGGCGGCCAAGACCGTGCTGGGCGATGTGGCCAGTGTCAGCGCCAAAGGCACGGACGCGGTGGTGTTCGAGCTGCACTCGGGCAATGCCGACTTCGCCTATGTGGTTGCCGATTACCACTTGGTGATCATGCCCGCCAAGGACGGTGCCGCCGACTGGCAGGCCGGCGTGGGCACCAGCGGCTATCGCCTGAAAAGCTTCGAACCCGGCGTGCGCATGGACCTGGAGCGCAACCCCGATTACTGGAAGCCCGGCCGTGCGCATTTCGCCAGTGCCGAGCTGCTGGCCATCGCCGACGGCGCTGCGCGCGTCAATGCGTTGGTCACCGGGCAAGTGGATGTGATCAACAAGGTCGACCTGAAAACCGTGGCCTTGCTCAAGCGCAACCCCAACCTTGTGATCGAGGAAACCAAGGGTGCCCAGCACTACACCTTCCCGATGCTGTGCGACAGCAACGAGTTCAAGAACAACGACATTCGCCTGGCGATGAAGCACGCGATCAACCGCGAAACCCTGCTGGCGTCGGTGCTGCACGGCTACGGTCTGGTGGGCAACGACCACCCGATCCAGCCCGGCAGTCGTTTCATCAATGCCAGCCTCGAGCAGCGTGCCTACGACCCGGACAAGTCGCGTTTCTACCTGCGCAAGGCCGGGGTGGAATCGCTCAAGGTGCGTCTGAAAGCGTCCGATGCGGCGTACACCGGCGCAGTGGATGCTTCGGTGTTGTTCAAGGAGCAGGCGCGCCAGGCGGGCATCGATATCGATGTGGTGCGCGAACCGGCGGACGGATTCTTTTCCAACGTATGGATGAAGCAGCCATTCACCACCTCGTTCTGGTACAGCAGCCTCACCGCCGACCGCATGTTCAGCATCGGCTATGCCAAGGGCGCAGCCTGGAACGAAACCCATTGGGACAACCCGCGCTTCAACCAACTGCTCAACGCCGCCCGTGGCGAGATGAACGCGCCATTGCGTCAAGAGATGTACAACGAAATGCAGGCCCTGTGCCGGGATGACGGCGGGGCGATCGTGCCGTTGTTCGCCAGCTCGGTGGCGGCGCGTTCGAACCGGGTGGCCCATGGCGCGCAGACGGCGCCTTACGGTGAGTTGGATGGCTTGCGGTTGATTGAGCGGTGGTGGCAAGCCTAGAGATTCCCCCAGCCAATGAATATCCAATGTGGGAGCTGGCTTGCCTGCGATGAGGTCCGCCCATTCGCTGCAATCCTTAAGACCTCCATCGCAGGCAAGCCAGCTCCCACATTAGATGGGTGCAGTCTCGACGAGCCTATTCACCTCATGAGAATCGTCCATGAATAGCCTGTTCAAATTAATCCTCCAACGCCTGGCGCTCGGCCTGCTGTCGCTGTTCGCCGTCTCGGTGATTATCTTCCTGGCCGTGGGCATGCTGCCCGGCGATATCGCCCAGGCCATGCTCGGCCAGTCGGCCACGCCGGAAACCGTCGCAGCGTTCCGTGCACAACTGGGCCTGGACCTGCCGCCGTTCACGCGTTTTGCACAATGGTTGCTGCGCCTGTTGCAGGGCGATCTGGGCGCGTCGCTCGCCAACCAGCGACCCATTGCCGAACTGATCGGCGCACGGCTGGGCAACACCTTGAGCCTGGCGGCACTGGCTGCGCTGGTCTCGGTGCCGACGGCGCTGGTGCTTGGGATGCTGGCGGCGTTGTATCGCAACAGCTGGTTCGATCGCCTGCTCAATACCTCGGCGTTGAGTGCGGTGTCGTTTCCGGAGTTCTTTGTCGCCTACCTGCTGATCCTGGTGTTTTCGGTGAAGCTGGGCTGGTTCCCGAGCCTGTCGAACCTGGCGCCGGATGCCTCGTTCGGCACGATCCTGGAACGCTCGGTGCTGCCGGTGGCCACCCTGAGCCTGGTGGTGATCGCGCAGATGATGCGCATGACCCGCGCCTCCCTGATCAACCTGCTGGCCAGCCCCTACATCGAGATGGCACGGCTCAAGGGCATCCGCCAGTCGCGGATCATCTGGAAGCACGCCTTGCCCAACGCACTGGCGCCCATCGTCAACGTGATCGCACTGAACCTGGCGTACCTGGTAGTGGGGGTGGTGGTGGTCGAGGTGGTGTTCGTCTACCCGGGGCTGGGCCAGTTGCTGGTGGACTCGGTGTCCAAGCGCGACATCCCCGTGGTGCAGGCGTGCAGCCTGATCTTTGCCGCCACCTACATCCTGCTCAATACCGGGGCGGACGTGTTGTCCATCGCCAGCAACCCACGCCTGATGCATCCGAAGGGGTAGCCCATGAACCTGCTGACTTCACTGGTCCGGGCGCCGTTGAGCGCCAAGTTCGGCCTGCTGATCATTGTGTTGTACATCGCGGTGGCGGTGTTTGCGCCGCTGCTGGCGCCCTATGGCGAAACCCAGGTGGTGGGCGAAGGGTTCGCGCCGTGGAGCGGCCAGTTCCTGCTCGGCACCGATAACCTGGGGCGGGATATGTTCAGCCGTTTGGTCTACGGCGCGCGCAACACCCTGGGCATTGCGTTCCTGACGACCACGCTGGCGTTTTTGCTGGGCGGCTTGAGCGGGCTGATCGCGGCGATCAAGGGCGGCTGGATCGACCAGGGATTGTCGCGGGTGGTGGACATTCTGATGGCGATCCCACAGCTGATTTTCGCCTTGCTGATCCTGAGCGTGGTGGGCACCAATGCGACGTCGCTGGTGCTGGTGATCGCGTTGCTGGACTCCACGCGGGTGTTTCGCCTGGCCCGCGCGGTGGCGATGACCGTGCTGGTGCAGGACTTCGTCGAGGCCGCCCGCCTGCGCGGTGAAGGGTTGTGGTGGCTGGTCACTCGCGAGGTATTGCCCAATGCCGCTGCACCGCTGATTGCCGAATTCGGCCTGCGCTTCTGCTTTGTGTTCCTGTTTATCAGCGCGCTGTCGTTCCTGGGCCTGGGTATTCAACCGCCCACCGCCGACTGGGGCAGCATGGTGCGCGACAATGCCGTACTGATCACCTTCGGCGATATCAGCCCGCTGTTGCCGGCCCTGGCGGTGGCGTTGATCACCGTCAGCGTGAATTTTGTCGTCGACTGGATGCTGCACAAATCCAGCGGCCTGAAGGAGTGTTGAGGATGGACAAGCCGTTGCTGGAAATCCGCAACCTGCAAATCGAAGGGCACTACGAAGATGCCTGGCATCCACTGATCAAGGGCATCGACCTGACCTTGCAGCGCGGTGAAGTGCTGGGGTTGATCGGCGAGTCCGGGGCGGGTAAATCCACCCTGGGGCTGGCGGCCATGGGGTATGCGCGGGATGGTTGCCGCATTGTCGGTGGCTCGGTGTGTTTCGACGGCATCCCGTTGCTGCAAGCGCGGCCCGATACCCTGCGCAAATTGCGGGGGCTGCGGATTGCGTACGTGGCGCAAAGTGCGGCGGCGTCGTTCAACCCGGCGCATCGTCTGATCGACCAGCATGTGGAAACGGCGGTGATCAACGGCGGTATCGACCGCGCCCAGGCCGAGCGCGAGGCGGTGGAACTGTACCGTGTGTTGCGCTTGCCCAACCCGGAGAGCATCGGCCAGCGTTACCCCCATCAAGTCTCGGGCGGGCAGTTGCAGCGGGTGATGACCGCGATGGCCATGGCGTGTCACCCGGACCTGATCATCTTCGACGAACCCACCACGGCGCTGGACGTCACCACCCAGATCGAAGTGCTGGCGGCGATCCGTGACGCGGTGAAAACCTATGGCAGCGCCGCGCTGTACATCAGCCATGACCTGGCGGTGGTCGCGCAGATGGCCGACCGCATCATGGTGCTGCGCCACGGCAAACTGGTGGAAGAGGCCGATACCCGCAGCATGCTCAGCCAGCCGCAGCAGGACTACACCAAGTCGTTGTGGGCCGTGCGCAGTTTTCGCACCGAGCCCAAGGCGTGTCCGGTGCAGGACGTGCCGCTACTGGAAGTGCGCCAGGTCAGCGCCAGTTACGGGCACCAGCCGGTGCTGCATGACGTGTCGATGAAGCTCTATCGCGGCCAGACCCTGGCGGTGATTGGCGAGTCGGGCAGTGGCAAGAGCTCCACCGCGCGGCTGATCACCGGGCTGCTGCCGGCTACCGCCGGGCAGGTGCTGTATGACGGCGAGGCGCTGCCGGTGGATTTTCGCCGACGCAGCAAGGAACAGTTGCGACGGGTCCAGATGATCTACCAGATTCCGGACACCGCGCTGAACCCACGCCAGCGCATCGTCGACATCATTGGCCGGCCACTCACGTTCTACCTGGGGCTCAAGGGCAAGGCCCTGCGCGCCCGCGTTGCCGAGCTGCTGGAGATGATCGAGCTGGACCCGGCGGTTTACATGGAGCGTCAGCCGCGCGAGCTGTCCGGTGGGCAGAAGCAGCGCATCTGCATCGCCCGCGCCCTGGCGGCGGAGCCGCAACTGATCATCTGCGACGAAGTCACCTCGGCCCTCGATCAACTGGTGGCCGAGGGCGTGTTGAAGCTGCTCAACCGCATCCAGCAGCAACTGGGCGTGGCCTACCTGTTCATCACCCATGACGTGGCCACCGTGCGCGCGATTGCCGACGAGGTGGTGGTGATGCAGCGGGGCAGGGTGGTGGACCAAGGCAGCCGCAGCGCGATTTTCACCCCGCCGTACCAGGACTACACCGGCCTGTTGTTTTCATCGGAACCGGAAATGGACCCGGACTGGCTCGATCATTTGCTGGCCCGACGGGCCGCACCCACTGCTTGAGGCATTCACATGAAAGTTTTGATCGTTCACGCCCATCCTGAGCCGCAGTCGTTTACGGCAGCGTTGCGCGACCAGGCCGTGGCCACGCTGGAAAGCCAGGGGCATCAGGTACAGGTCAGTGACCTGTACGCCATGCAATGGAACCCGGTGGCGTCGGCTTCGGACTTTTCCACGCGGGAGAACCCCGACTACCTGGTGTATGCGCTAGAGCAGCGCCTGGGCGTGAAAAAACAGTCGATTGCCACGGATATCCAGGCCGAATTGGACAAGCTGCTATGGGCGGACTTGCTGATCCTCAACTTCCCGATCTTCTGGTTCTCGGCGCCGGCGATGCTCAAGGGCTGGATCGACCGTGTGCTGGTGTCGGGGGTGTGTTATGGCGGCAAGCGCTTTTATGACCAGGGTGGTTTGGCGGGCAAGCGGGCGATGGTCACCGTGACCCTTGGCGGGCGCGAACATATGTTTGGCGAAGGCGCGATCCACGGCCCGTTGGAGGACATGCTGCGGCCGATTCTGCGCGGCACGCTGGCGTATGTCGGGTTCGAGGTGCTGAAGCCGTTCGTGGCGTGGCATGTGCCGTATATCAGTGCCGAGGCGCGGCAGGATTTTCTGGTGGGGTATGAGCAGCGACTGCAAGGGCTGGCGGATGAGCAGCCCCTGGTGTTTCCAAAGCTTGAGCAGTTTGATGAGGCGCTGTATCCGCTTTCCTGAACCAAATTCTGATCCAATGTGGGAGCTGGCTTGCCTGCGATAACGGTATATCAGCTACAGATTGATAGCCTGACACGCTGCCATCGCGGGCAAGCCCGCTCCCACAGTCTGGTCCTCACCTGTCAGTTGGCCTTGCAGTGTTGGCGCAACCGCTCGGCCGCACTGCGCAACAGTGCCTCGGTGCCGTCCCAGCCCAGGCAGCCATCGGTCACCGACACGCCGTATTTCATCGACGGGCTCAGTGGCTGGCAACCTTCGAACAGGTGGCTTTCGAGCATCATGCCGACCAGCGTGGTGTCGCCTTGCAGGCGCTGTTCCAGCACGTCGTTGAACACCGCCGGTTGACGCAGCGGGTCCTTGCCACTGTTGGCGTGGCTGCAATCGACCATGATGCGTGCCGCGACCTTGGACTTGGCCAGGTCGTGCTTCACCTGGGCCACGCTTTGCGCATTGTAGTTCGGCCCACGGTGGCCGCCACGCAGCACCAGGTGGGTATCTGGATTGCCCGGCGTCTGGATGATGGCCGGGTGGCCCTGGCTGTCGACGCCGAAGTGGCGGTGCGGGTGGGAGGCCGAGCGCATGGCGTCACAGGCAATGCCTACGCCGCCGTCGGTGCCGTTCTTGAAGCCCACGGGCATGCCCAGGCCGCTGGCCATTTCGCGGTGGATCTGGGATTCGGTGGTGCGTGCGCCGATTGCGACCCAACTGAGCAGGTCATCGAAGTAGCCGGCGGCCATGGGCTGCAGCAGCTCGGTGGCCACGGGCAGGCCCAGGCGCAGCATTTCGCGCATCAGGGTGCGGGAAAGGCCGAGGCCGGTGGCCATGTCATCGCTGCCATCCAGGTGCGGGTCGTACGCGAGGCCTTTCCAGCCGATGGTGGTGCGGGGCTTTTCGACGTAGGCGCGGATCACCAGCAGCATCTGGTCGCTGACTTCCAGCGCGAGCTTCTTCAGGTTGCGTGCGTATTCCATGGCCGATTCGGGATCGTGGATCGAACACGGACCGACGATCACCAGCAAGCGGGAATCTTCGCCATTGAGGATGGCACGCACGGCTTGGCGATGAGCGTGGACTTGCTCGTTGAGGAACGGGCTGAGGGGCAACTGGTGCTTGAGCTCAAGGGAGCTGGGCAGGCGCTGGGTCAGGGCTTCATTGGCGCTGGTCAGGGCGGAAACGGGCAAAGCGGCGACGGAGGAGTTCATATTCAAGGCTTCCTGGGCAAGCGGCGGGTGATTCCCGCGCGCTTGGCCTACTGGGGTGTTCGACAATGGGCCGTATGGGCTGCGTGTGTTGGCTTGCCACCAAGGGGTGACCGATCGGAGGCGGCAGGCTGTCCCGAGCGGATCTGGCTAAATCGCCATGCGGTGCAGATGTCGTAGCGGTAATAGGTGGTGAAGTTCATGTCGTGATTCCTTTTAGTGTTCTTGCAAAAATTTTATGAAGACCTGAAAAAACAAAACCCCCGGTCGGGGAGCCGACCGGGGGTTAGATTTCTCTGGTAGGCGACCCCTTGAACAGTGGGCGCCGATTTCAGGTATCAGGCGCGCCAGTGGCTAAACCAATACCCAAAATAAAAGCTGGCAGTTGCGCTCGAACCGTTCACACGGGTAGCCGACGCCGAGCGCAAGGCGCTGGCAGCAGGGCAAACCTGAGTGTGGATGAGTGGCAACATGCGTGTGTCTCCAAATGATGGGGGGAGCTTACTTGAGGCACACAGGCGGTTTCAATCAGTAATTTCTATCGCGTGGGGGGACCGGCGGCTATCGGGCGAGATATGCTGATGACACCTTGATAGAAATTGCCTGGATGCGCCCATGACTGCCTTGACCCTTGCTGCTGCCCAATCCATATCCATCGCGGGTGACGTGCCGGCCAATATCGAACGGCATCTGGCGTTCATGCGTGCGGCGGCGCAGCAGGGTGTGCAGTTGCTGGTGTTCCCGGAACTGTCGCTGACGGGGTATGAACCTTCGCTGGCCGCAGCCTTGGCGATTGCGCCCGACGACCCTGTGCTGGCGCCGTTGCGTGCAACCGCCCGGGAGTTGGGCCTGACTGCCGTCGTGGGGATGCCGTTGCGGTTGACCCCTGAGGCTGGTGTGACGATTGGGGCATTGGTACTGGGGGCGGAGGGGTCCCTGGCGGTTTACACCAAGCAGCACCTGCATCCTGGCGAGGAGTCGGCGTTTGTCCCGGGGCAGGGCGGCGCGGCACTCCAATGGGGGGATGACCGGATTGCTCTTGCGGTCTGCGCGGACTTTTCCCACGCCAGTCACCCGCGAGCGGCGGCTGAGGCGGGGGCGAATATCTACGCAGCCGGTGTATTGATCAGCGAGGGCGGGTATGCAGCCGACAGCGCCTTGCTGCAAGGGTACGCCGCCGAACACGGCCTGCTGGTACTGATGGCCAACCATGGTGGCCCGTCGGGCGGCTGGGCCTGTGCCGGCCGCAGTGCCCTCTGGGCTGGAGAGGGGCGCCTGCTTGCGACGGTGCCCGGTATCGGCGAGGCCTTGGTGATTGGACGTCGCGAGGGTGAGCACTGGGCTGGCAGTGTGGTGGCTGTCTAGATGGCCTTTCACCTGCGTGCGGCCACAGACCAGGATTTGCCCTTCGCCCGGACGCTGACCCATGAGGCCATGCGCCATTACTACAGACAGTACAGTCTGCTGTGGTCCGACGAAGGCTTTGACATCGCGTGGGCGGGGCGCGAGAACTGGCTGATCTGCCGGGATGACATCGTCATGGGGTTCATCAGCCTGAGTCGCGACAGCAAGGCGCTCTATATCCGCGAATTGCACATGCTGGAGCACTCGCGCAAACAGGGGGCGGGCAGTTGGGTGCTGGAGCAGATGGCGCTCAAGGCACGCGAGCAGGGGCGCGGGTTGCTGCGATTGACGGTCTTCAAGACCAATCCCGCGCGGCGCCTGTACCAGCGCCTGGGCTTGAGCATCGTAGGCGAAGAGGACTGCTTCTGGCGCATGGAGCGTGACTGTCAGGGCTCGTAGATGCCGTGATGCTGGCAAACTCTATATATATGACGCTTGCTGCTAGGTCTGCACCGTGGTTTTTTGCTAAGGTGTTCAGCAACCTATAAGACCATATCGCGAGGTGTCTGCTTGATTAGGGTGCTAGTAGTCGATGACCATGATCTCGTTCGTACAGGCATTACACGAATGCTGGCTGACATCGACGGCCTGCAAGTAGTCGGCCAGGCCGAATCGGGGGAAGAATCCCTGATCAAGGCCCGGGAGTTGAAACCCGATGTGGTGTTGATGGACGTCAAGATGCCCGGGATCGGCGGGTTGGGGGCGACCACCAAGTTGCTGCGCAGCCATCCGGACATCAAGGTCGTGGTGGTGACGGTGTGCGAGGAAGATCCTTTTCCGACACGGCTTCTGCAGGCTGGAGCCGCCGGTTACCTGACCAAGGGGGCGGGATTGGCCGAGATGGTGCAAGCCATTCGCCTGGTGTTTGCCGGCCAGCGTTACATCAGCCCGCAGATTGCCCAGCAACTGGCGATCAAATCCTTCCAGCCCACCAGTGACTCGCCCTTCGATGCGCTGTCGGAGCGGGAAATCCAGATCGCCCTGATGATTGTCGGTTGCCAGAAAGTGCAGACCATCTCCGACAAGCTGTGCCTGTCACCCAAGACCGTCAATACCTACCGCTATCGCATTTTCGAGAAGCTCGCCATCAGCAGTGATGTTGAACTGACCCTGCTCGCAGTGCGCCACGGCATGGTGGACGCCAGCGCCTGACATGACCACGCCGTTTGATCCGAGTGCCTTTCTCTCGACCTGCAGTGGCCGCCCCGGCGTGTACCGCATGTTCGACAGCGAGGCCCGCCTGCTTTATGTGGGCAAAGCCAAGAACCTGAAGAAGCGCCTGGCGAGCTACTTTCGCAAGACCGGTCTCGCGCCGAAAACCGCCGCACTGGTGGGGCGCATCGCCCAGGTCGAAACCACCATCACCGCCAACGAAACCGAGGCGCTGCTCCTTGAGCAGACGCTGATCAAGGAATGGCGGCCGCCCTATAACATCCTGCTGCGTGATGATAAGTCCTACCCCTATGTGTATTTGTCTGACGGCAACTTCCCGCGCCTGAGCATTCACCGTGGAGCGAAGAAGCTGAAGGGCAAGTATTTCGGCCCCTACCCGAGCGCCGGTGCGATCCGCGAAAGCCTGAGCCTGCTGCAAAAGACCTTTTTTGTACGCCAGTGCGAAGACAGCTTCTACAAGAACCGCACCCGGCCTTGCCTGCAATACCAGATCAAACGTTGCAAGGCGCCCTGCGTGGGGTTGGTGGAACCGGCGGAGTACGCCGAGGATGTGCGGCATTCGGTGATGTTTCTCGAGGGACGCAGCAATGCCCTCACCGATGAGCTCTCCAGTGCCATGGAGCAGGCCGCCAGTACCCTGGACTTCGAACGGGCCGCCGAACTGCGGGACCAGATCTCATTGCTGCGCCGGGTGCAGGACCAGCAAAGCATGGAAGGCGGCAGCGGCGACGTGGATGTAATCGCGGCGTTCGTCAACCCGGGCGGGGCCTGTGTGCACCTGATCAGCGTGCGCGGCGGGCGAGTACTGGGCAGCAAGAACTTCTTCCCGCAGACCGGTATCGACGAAGACGTGGCCGAGGTCATGGCTGCGTTCCTGGGCCAGTACTACGTCAGCAGCCCCGAGCGCGACCTGCCGTCGGAACTGATCGTCAACGTGGTGCATGAAGACTTCCCCACGCTGATCGAGGCCATCCACGAACTGCGTGGCCGCGAGCTGGACATCAGCCACCGCGTGCGCGGCACCCGCGCCCGCTGGCAGCAACTGGCGGTGACCAACGCCGAGCAGGCCCTGGGCGCACGCTTGGCCAATCGACAGCACGTGGCTGCGCGCTTCGATGCCCTGGCCGAAGTCCTCAACCTGGATGAGCCGCCCCAGCGCCTGGAGTGCTATGACATCAGTCACTCCAGCGGCGAGGCCACGGTGGCGTCCTGCGTGGTGTTCGGGCCGGAAGGGCCGATCAAGTCCGATTACCGTCGCTATAACATCGAGGGCGTGACCGCAGGCGATGACTATGCGGCCATGCACCAGGCGCTGACCCGACGCTTCAGCAAACTGAAGGATGGCGAGGGCAAGTTGCCGGACATCCTGCTGGTGGATGGCGGCAAGGGCCAGTTGTCCATGGCCCGTGACGTGCTCAACGAACTGGCCGTGCCCGACCTGATCCTGCTCGGCGTGGCCAAGGGCACCACGCGCAAGGCCGGTTTCGAGACGTTGTATTTGAACGATGCCGCCCATGAGTTCACCTTGAAGGGCGACTCGCCCGCGCTGCACCTGATCCAGCAGATTCGCGATGAAGCCCACCGTTTCGCCATCACCGGTCACCGCGCCCGGCGCGGCAAAACCCGGCGAACCTCAACCCTGGAAGGGGTGGCGGGGGTCGGCCCGACACGGCGTCGCGACTTGCTTAAACATTTTGGTGGCTTGCAGGAGCTGTCCCGTGCCAGCATTGACGAAATAGCCAAAGCACCCGGTATCAGTAAAAAGCTCGCTGAGCTGATTTATGCGAACCTGCACAGCGAATAGAATGCCTTTCCACCTCGTAGCCAGTTGTGCCGATGAATATCCCTAATCTGATCACCGTTCTACGCGTCCTGCTTATTCCGATTTTCATTCTGTTGTTCTATTTGCCGTACGAATGGAGTTACGCCGCCTCAAGTTCCGTATTCGCCTTTGCGGCTGCCACCGACTGGCTCGACGGCTACCTGGCGCGCCGTCTGGAACAAAGCACGCCCTTCGGCGCGTTTCTTGACCCAGTGGCCGACAAACTCATGGTGGCAGTGGCTCTGGTCCTGCTGGTGCAGGAGCACGGCAACTTGTGGTTGACCTTGCCGGCGGCGGTGATCATCGGCCGTGAGATCGTTGTTTCGGCCCTGCGCGAATGGATGGCCGAAATCGGCGCTCGCGCCCATGTAGCCGTGTCCAATCTGGGCAAATGGAAAACCGCCGCACAAATGCTGGCGCTGGTGATTCTGCTGGCCAACCCGTCGGACTTTTCCTTCTGGGTATTGTTGGGCTACACCTTGCTGCTCATCGCCGCCGGCCTGACCCTATGGTCGATGCTCCAATATTTGCGTGCTGCCTGGCCCCATCTGCGCACTACGGTTGAAAAGAAATAAAACTTTTTTGAATCAAGGGGTTGACGGGTGGTGAGGATTCTATAGAATGCGCATCACCAAGACGCGGGAATAGCTCAGTTGGTAGAGCACGACCTTGCCAAGGTCGGGGTCGCGAGTTCGAGTCTCGTTTCCCGCTCCAAACATTAAAAAAAGCCACTCTAACGAGTGGCTTTTTTTTGCCTGAAATTTATCAAATAGACGCCAAGGCCAACGCCAGCCAGTTAAGCGCAGCACAGGATGGCGTCGTCTTTCCTTAACCGAATGGCATACCGTTTCTGACCCGCTTCCCGCCACCCGTGTATCGAACAACGAGCTGTTTTCAAAGGCAGGCAAAGATTGATAGCCTATGGCCACTTTTTTTGAGTGCCCGTAATGTCTCGTTCTCATAACTTAAGGGTCGTGCTGGGCCTTGTTTTGATGCTGTCGAGCACGATCAGCCTGGCTGCCAATACGCCTTGCTCAGGCCGCAAGGGTGGAATTGCGGGCTGTGATGGTGATGTATTCCTGTGTAACGACGGGTCCATCAGCGCCTCGAAAAAAAGTTGCACGGCCTACTTCGGCAATCGGCAGGCGCAGCCTGCGTTGCAACCACTGCAAGGCCTAACGGACAGCTGCGGCTGCGGCAGTGGTACCTACTGCACCGGACCGCGTGGCGGGGTTTACTGCCTCACGCCCTCCGGACAAAAAAGCTACCGGCGTCGTTGACTTCACGATGTGTGCGCGTTTATCGAATCCAGCCTGAGCCCCTGCCAGGTGCTCAGCCGCTGCGCGCAGGAAGTGAGTGCCAGCTCAAGGCTGACCGTCCTGGTCTCCAGAGGCGCCCAAGCCGATAGCCGGATGCGTTTTTGCCTGCATGTCAGCCCGGGCGAAGTCAATGAATGCCCTTAGCGAAGCAGGCATATGCCGACGGCTGGGATAGTACAAATGCAGGCCGGGATAAAAGGGGCACCACTGCGCCAGCACCTGAACCAGTCGGCCAGTCGCCAAGTGTTCCGCCACCATGTCCTCAAACACATAAGCCAGGCCCACGCCCTCCAGTGCCGGGCCGACCATCAGGCCCACGTCACTCAATGTCAGAGGCCCGTTGACTTCGATTTCCTGTGCGATCGCGCCACGCTCGAATTCCCAGCGATACATTGACCCGCTGGGGAATCGATGGCGAATGCAGGGGATGCCATGCAAGTCCTCGGGTTTTTGAGGTGTGCCATGGCGTGAGAAAAACGCCGGAGCCCCGACCACCACCGAGCGCAGGTTCGGCCCTATCGGCAGCGACACCATATCGGCCTCCAGGCGATTGCCGAAACGCACCCCCGCATCAAAACCACCGGCTACGACGTCTACGAGTGCATCGCTTTCGATCAGGTCAAGTTTGATGTCCGGGTATTGCTTTAGAAACCGGCTCGCGATCGGCAGTACCACCAGCTCGCATGCCTGGCGTCCTGCGGTGATGCGTAGGTTGCCCGAGGGTTTGTCACGAAAGCTGTTGAGGTCCTCGAGTGCATCTTCAATGTCTCTGAAGGCGGGGCGCAGGCGGGTGTAGAGGCGTTCTCCGGCTTCAGTCAACGCAACACTGCGGGTAGTGCGGTTGAACAAACGCACGCCAAGGCGATTCTCCAGCGTACGCAGCGAATGGCTCAATGCCGACGGCGTGAGGCCCAGTTCCACTGCGGCACGGCTGAAATTGAGATGGACGGCAATGCACAGAAATATCGACAGGTCGGCGGTGGTGGGGGACTTCATTTGTGAATACCGTTCATAAGGTATAGAAGAATTGTTGGTATTATCACATGAGTCGCAGGGATTTAGAGTGGCATCAACTCAACGCGAGCCTCGGCAATAGTGCAGGAGCCGCTGACAGGAGGAGTTGATATGCGTACTTGGTTCATTACTGGCGCTTCCCGTGGTTTTGGCACGCTGATTGCGGAACACGCGCTGCGTGCAGGCGACGCCGTTATTGCGACTGCCCGTAAACCCCAGGACATCACTGACCGCTTGGGCGACCACCCCAACTTGCTCGCCGTTCGCCTGGATGTGACCCGCGAAGAAGAGGCGCACCGTGCGGTTGCAGAGGGCATCAAGCGTTTTGGTCGCATCGATGTCGCGGTCAACAACGCCGGGTTTGGCGTGCTGGGGGCGGTGGAAGAAACCAGTGCCGGCGAAACGGAGCGCCTCTTCGCGACCAATGTGTTCGGCGTGCTGAATGTCTCCCGCGCAGTGCTGCCACATATGCGGCACCAGCGTAGCGGCCATATCATCAATATTTCTTCCATCGGCGGGTATCAGGCTTACATGGGCTGGGGTGTCTACGGCTCCACCAAGTTCGCGGTGGAAGGCATCACCGAAGCGCTTCACCAGGAGCTGGCGCCGCTGGGGATTCACGCAACCGTCGTCGAACCGGGTTTCTTCCGTACTGACTTTCTGGATGATCAGTCGCTGGTGAAGACGCAGCTGGAGCTGGCTGACTACGATGAGACGGTGGGCGCAATGCGACAGTTTGCCGAGTCCGCCAACCATGCACAGCCGGGTGATCCGGTGAAATTTGCCGAGGCTATCCTGGCACTGGCCAATGCGCCAAAACCTCCGCAACGCCTGGCGCTGGGCAGCGACACAGTGGCGCGTATCCGGGAGAAACACCGTTTTGTGGAAGCGGAGCTGGCGCAATGGAATGAGTTGGCGTTGTCCACCGACTTCAAGGAGTGATCGGCGCATTGGAAAAACGCCGATGAAACCGGGACTCACCGGCTTCATCGGCGGTCGATCAGGTGTAAGGTGTTTCCCAGCTCCGGTCTCCAGTACGCCATGGACTATGAACCGTTGGTTCATAGGTCATGGGCTTTTTCAGGGCTTATTCATCCCTAACCCTACCGGTAGAGTTCACAGCCAGCGTGCGTTGATCGCCAGCGCACCGCAGTGGGTGTCTGGTCCTTCAAGGCTGGCGCGCGCTTTTTCTTTTTTGCTTATGAAGATGCCCGGCCCATGTCGTTCGCGCCCGCTTTTTTTCCTGTCGCCTCGCCTGCGCGAAATGATCACTGAAGTGGCCATCACCGGCGCCGACTTACCGCGTTTGCTCCCTGGTCTGCTGCCGCGCCTGTGGGCATTCGCCTTGCGGATTTCGGGTGATCGGCATGACGCTGAAGACCTGGTCCAGCGCGCTTGTGTCCATGCCCTCGAGCGCTCCCATCACCTGCGTTCCGGTTCGTCGCCACTGCCCTGGATGTTTTCGATCATCCACTCGCTCTGGATCAGCGAGATTCGCTCGCGCAACGTGCGCCGCCGTTCCCGCGAAGACTGGACCGACAGCCTTGTCGACAGCATCGCTGACCCTTTGACGCCGCGGCCTGAAGACGATTTGATGTATCGGCAACTGATTGCTGCGGTGCATCAACTGCCCGATGGTCAGCGTGAAGTCATGCTGCTCGTGGCGGCGGAAGGCTTCAGCTACAAGGAGGCTGCGCAGATTCTGGAGGTGCCTCTGGGCACGGTCATGAGTCGGATGTCGCGCGCAAGACAGTCGATTGCCGTATTGCTGAAGGTCCAACGGAAGGTTGCCTGACCTGCGCCCTCAGTCACCCAATACCGTGCGGGCTTCCTGCAGGATCTCCTCGGAAAGCGCCGGATCATCCACCGCGCGGGCCAGGATGATCGCACCGACCATGGTCGTCATTTGGTGGATGGCGTGGCGCCGGGTGTTGCGTTTTTTCGCGGCAGCGAACGGGCGCGCCATGATTTCGATCATGCCTTTGACGTGACGGGTGAAGGCCGGTCGCACCGTGGGCTCGCGCGCCACCTCCGCGCCCAGCGCCGCCATCAGGCAGCCGACGCCCAGGTTATCGCGGTGGGCGTCGGTCAAGTAATCCTGCACGTAGGCCTGCATCAGCCCGACGGAAGCCTTGGCATCTTGCATGCCGGCCAGCGCTTTGGACGACGCGTCGCTCAGGCTCTCGGCGATCAGCGCATCCTTCGATTCGAAGTGGTGATAAAACGTGCCGTGGGTCAGCCCCGTGGCTTTCATGATTTCACTGACACTCACCCCCGCGAAGCCGCGCTCGCGAAACAGGATCGAGGCCTGCTGGAGGATTTGTCGGTGCTTTTCGGCTGTTTCTTCAGGCGGATAGCGCATGTTGGCTCTCAGACCCCATGGAGATTATGTGCGATGGCGACGAGTCTACTCAGGGCGCTGTTCGATTGCATCCGGCTCAAAGCGTGCGCGACGCTTTGAGTCGGATGGCTGCGGTCAGCTCAACAGGGCGCGGTGCTCGGCGATAAACGTGGCAGGTGTTTGCAGCGGCCCGCCGATGATGGCCGTGCCGAGGGTGTCCAGGCCTTCCAGGCGTTTTTCCTGTTGGTCGATTTTGACTGCCTTGAAGTGGCTCAAGTAGGCGGGGTCGGTGTCCAGCCCCAGCAGCTTGACGAATGCTTCCGGTGAAACCTGCTCGAACAGAATCTCTTTGCCCAGGGTGTCGGCGACGACACCGGCCAGTTCCCGGTGACTGTATTCGATCGGCCCGTTCAATACGTATGTCTGGTTGGCGTGGGTTTCAGGGTGGGTCAGCACCGCCGTGATGATTTTGCCGATATCGCCGGTGGCGATGGGCGCAAAACGGCTGTCGGCATCGAAGGGCGTCAGGTAGCGACCACTGCGAATCAATGGCGCGATGTAGAGCATCCACTGGGCGAAGAACGTGATGCGCAGGTGGGTGGTCGGCACGCCGGACCAGGTGAACACCTGCTCCGACAGCCAATGACTGAGGGTGGTCTGGCTGCGCGCGTCGGGCCGCGATTGCTTGTGGGACATATTGGCGATGATCTTCACGCCCGCTTCCTTCGCCGCCTGGGCAAACACCGCAGCGGCTTCAACCAGGCCATCGGCGATGGGGTACACGAAGTACGCGCCGTCGACGCCCTGCATCGCCGGGCGCAGCTCTTTGAGCTTCAGCGCATCACCGACAAACACCGTGGCGCCCAAGGCTTCCAGGCGCTGCGAACGCTCGTCTTCACGGTGCACAAACGCGTGCACGCGGTGGCCTTGTTCAAGCAGGTATTTGACCGTAACAGCACCGGTAGTGCCGGTTGCGCCTGAGACCAGGTAAGTGCTCATAAGCTTCTCCTGAGGTGTTTTGACCAATGAATATGGGGTTTAAGGCGGTAAGTTGAATAGGTTTCGACGCTGGCGTCGTAGCATTCAAGCAGTATTGTCATACTGCTTGAATGGCTGAAGCATGATGGTCGTAATGTTTGAAGTCAACAGGCCTCGTACAACAAAAAAGTCTGCACGGTTGAGTTGTGGAGAGCGGCGCTGATTTACCACTGCATGCCCGCTAGCCACAAAAAAGCCCGCTCACCCAGGCAGTCGGGGAGCGGGCTTGTTGGTTCCAGCGTTCTTGTAAAGCGTTCTGCTACTTCGCCACAGGCATGGCGAAGTCAGCGCCGTGGTCGATGCTTTCCGGCCAGCGCTGCATGATGGATTTCTGCTTGGTGTAGAACCGCACACCCTCCACACCATAGGCATTCATGTCGCCGAACAGGCTCTTCTTCCAGCCACCAAAACCATGCCAGGCCATCGGCACCGGGATCGGTACGTTGATGCCGACCATGCCCACCTGGATGCGCCGCGAGAAGTCACGCGCGGTATTGCCGTCCCGGGTAAAGCAACTGACGCCGTTGCCGAACTCGTGGGCGTTGACCAGGTTGACCGCTTCGTTGAAGTCCTTGACCCGCACGCAGGCGAGCACCGGGCCGAAGATTTCTTCGAGGTAGATGCTCATGTCGGGAGTGACGTGATCGAACAGCGTGGCTCCCAGCCAGAAACCGTCCTGCAACTGCACCTCTGCGGGCACGAAGTCACGCCCGTCGACCAGCAGTGTCGCGCCGGACGCCACGCCCTGGGCGATGCAGCCGTTGATACGGTCACGCGCCGCGCGGGACACGATGGGGCCCATTTCAGCCTTGAGGTCGCGACCGTCGGTGATGAACAGTTCGCGGGCGCGCCGGGTCAGTTCGGGGATGATTCTGTCGGCCACATTGCCCACCAGCACCGCCACCGAGATTGCCATGCAACGTTCACCGGCACTGCCGTAAGCCGCGCCGATCAGCGCATCCACGGTTTTTTCGATATCGGCATCGGGCATCACCACCATGTGGTTCTTTGCCCCGCCCAACGCCTGCACGCGTTTGCCGTGACGGGCGCCGGTTTCATAGATGTGCTGGGCAATCGGCGTGGAACCGACAAAGCTCACGGCTTTCACGTCCGGGTGTTCCATCAGCGCATCCACCGACTCCTTGTCACCCTGCACCACGTTGAACACGCCTTTGGGCAGGCCGGCTTCTCGCAGCAGGTCGGCCATCAGCAGCGACGCGCTCGGGTCGGTGGGGCTCGGCTTGAGCACGAAGGTGTTACCGGCCGCGATGGCGACGGGGTACATCCACATGGGCACCATCACCGGGAAGTTGAACGGAGTGATACCGGCCACTACGCCCAAAGGCTGGCGCATCGTCCAGTTGTCGATACCTCGGGAGACCTGGTCGCTGTGCTCGCCCTTGAGCAATTGCGGGATGCCGCAAGCGAACTCGAGGATATCGATGCCTCGCGCCACTTCACCCTGGGCGTCAGTGAAGACCTTGCCGTGTTCCGCCGTAATGATGCGCGCCAGGTCATCCTTGCGCTCCTCCAGCAAACGCAGGTACTGGAACAACACGCGGGCACGGCGGATGGGCGGGGTTTCGCTCCACGACTCGAACGCGGCCTGGGCGGCGGCGACGGCTTCGTCGACGGTCTGGCGGCTGGCCAGCGCGACCCGGCCGGTCACTTCGCCGGTCGCCGGGTTATACACGTCCTGGTAGCGGTCGTCGCGCAGGACCTGTTGGTCATTGATGTAGTGGGAAATGGTAGGCGTCATGGTCGTTGGCTCCAGTCAGAGGCAGATCCGGCGGCAGGCCCGGGAGTTCGGGGCAGGGACCCACGATAGTCTTCCTATTTGTTCTTAACGAGAGCAAAGTACCGAAATCATTGTCCAGCACAGAGAACAATCAATCGATGGAAAAGGTCGAGATCGAAGGGCTGTGGACCCACATCCACTGGCTGTCCGTGCTGGAAGAGCAGGGCACCTACACGGCGGCGGCAGCGCGTCTGGGCGTCAGCAAGTCGCTGGTCAGCCAGCGCATCAGCGACCTGGAAAAAGCCACCGGCACCCGGCTGGTCATCCGCACCACCCGCAGTGTGCGGCTCACCGAGCCGGGGCGGGCGTTGACCCGCGACGTCCGCGGCGCCTACGAACGCATCGCCCAAGGCTTCGCCCGGGCGCGTGACTCGGCCGGCGCCATTCGCGGCCTGATACGCCTGACCGCGCCCGTGGCCTTTGCGCGCCAGCAATTGGTGCCGCATCTAGCGGGCTTCCTGCACGAGCATCCGCAAGTGCGTGTGCAGCTGGATGTCTCCGACGCCCTGAGTTCCCTCGCCGCCGAAGGCTACGACCTCGCCGTGCGCCACAGCTTTCAGGTGCCCGACACCCACGTGGCCTGGAAGCTCTGCAATACCGGCTCGGTACTGGTGGCCACGCGGGATTACCTTGCGCGCCACGGCAACCCCGAATCCCCCGCCGATCTGGGCGGGCACAACTGCCTGTATTACCCACGTGGCACCGACGCACCGGCCTGGACCTTCGAGCGCGCCAAGCGTGGCCAGCCCGAGCCGCAACGGCTGACGGTGCCGATCACCGGCAGCTTCGCCACCAACAACAGCGAAGCCTTGCGCGATTCAGCCCTCAACCACCTGGGCATCGCCTTGCTGCCCGACTTCAGCGCCCAGGCCGCACTGGCCGACGGACGCCTGATCCGCGTCCTGCCGGACTGGTCACTGACCGGCGCGTTCGCCGATGAAATCTACCTGATCCGACCTTATTCGCCCCACGTGCCCAAATCGGTCAGCGCCTTGGTGAACTACCTGCGCGAACGTTTGAACGAGGGATTTGAGGTGCGATGATGGGCGCTGCTGGCATACGCAGGGAGATATCGACGTGAAGTACTACTGGCTAAGACAACAAATCGGCATCCCCGGTAAATGGGTGCTGGGGAATGTGCGGCATGTCGATAACTGGCATTTTCGCAACCCTCCGGTGAATTTCATGGAGCCCGGGCGCTACACCCTGGACGTGCTGTCCGACGGGTTGGAAATGGACTATTCACTGGCCGGTTATGCCAGTGTCCCGGTGCTCAGTGCCAAGGCGGTTGCCGCGCTGGCCGGCTTGCCCGAGGTGGATGAACCCTACTACCACGTGGTCCTGGAGCCCGTGACGATCGAGGGCAAGGCGGTCGGGCAGGATTACTGCGTGATGGTGATTGAAACCCAGCTGGACTGCGTCGACGAGTCGCGTTCGGCGTGTGAGAAGTTTATTGAGAACGACCCCGTCAGGCCGGACCTGGCGGGTGAGTATCGAGGCTTCTTCAAAATGGTCGTCGACCCGACGCGCATCCAGGGGCAGCACATCTTCCGGGTGAAGAAATTCCTCGGGGCCATCATTGTCAGCGAAGAGGTCAAGCGCCGTTTCGAGCGCGCCGGCGTGACCGGCGCGCTGTTCGAATCGGTGAATGCCGAGGATTACCCGGCCGCGTAAGCGCAGGCGCGCGCTAAGCGTTCAACTGCACCCGTCGCAACCGGCCGCTCAAGGGCACGACCTGCTCGTCCGGCGTGGGCAGGGGGCGGCCCACCAGCCCCATGCCTTCGCTCACCAGCACCGCGTCCTGCACCCGGCACAGGTTCGACGGCGTGTCCAGGTCACGGGCCAGCACGCTGACCTGGCCGCTGCGCAGGTTGCAACTCAGCAATCGCCCGCTGAAGCGGGTAAAGCCGCCGTGCAGCGGCTCGCCGTTCCAGTCGGGCGGCAAGGGTTGTTGCAGGCGGTCGCAGAGCTCCAGCACCAGCAGGTTGCCGTCCGGGCCCCAGGCCAGTCCGGTCGGCAATTGCAGGCCATCGATGACCACCTCGATCTGCCCGCTGGCCGGCTGCACGCGAATCACCTGGCCGGCCTTGTCGACAAAATCGATGCCTTTGCGGGCCGGGTCAGCGTGCAACTCCCCGGAGAACAGGCTGATCAGCACCGCCTCCGTTGCGGGTTCATATACGAGGGTCACCGGTACGGCTTCCTGGCCCTGGGCCAGGTCCGGCAGCTGTATCAGCACGCGCTCGTCCCGGGCGTCGCTGAACTCCACCAGTTGGTTGGTATCCGGCTTGACCGCCAGCCAGCTGCGGCGGGTGGGGTGATAGCACAGCGCATTCAGGTTGCCCTGGCTGCGAAAGACCGGCTCGGGCGGGCTGTAACTCAAGTCGAGCAGCCGGGAGCCTTCGACATAGTCGGTCTGGCTGGCCAGGCAGCGCCCGTCACCGCAGGCGATGTCCGACAGCCCCATGATTTCGTCCCGGCGCATGCGCGCCTGCATGTTCATGGCGCGAAAGCCCTGGGCAAGGGGGCCGCCGCTCAGGTAGGCCCCCGGGCGTTGCGGGTCGGGGTGCAGGCGGCTGATACGGCCGCTGAACGTCTGGTCCGCCAGGCCGGAGCCGGCCTCCACCAGCAGCAGGCTGCCGTCGGCCAGGGCACAGACGCCACGCGGGTTGAGCAAGCCTTCGGCAATGAACGTGCTGGGACACAGGGCCTCATCGGGTCGCGAAGGGATATGCAGGGTCATAGGGTCTCTCCGTGAGCAAAGGGCAGGCAACTACTGCTGCGGCGGTTGCCACGGCGTGCCGGTAAGGTAGGCCCGCAGGAGCGCGCGCTGGCTGGGCGACATCGAGCGCACCACCGGCATGAACAGCGTGGTGCCTTTGTAGGCATCCGAGGTGCGCGCCAGAATGGCGTTCTTGGCGGCCATGATCGCGTCGGGCTGGTTCAGCGGCACGTAGCGCGACATGGCCGGGAACGCCAGGTAGTGAAAGCGCAGCACGTTCGGGTACACCTGCTGCCAGCTCACGATGCTGCCCCTGGGGATGCCGAAGTCGGTCTGGGCGTACTTGCGGAAGTTGGTGAAGAACGCACCGGCTGCCACGCCATTGGCGGTGCAGGTCAGTTGGGTGAAACCGGCCTGGGCGTTACTGCCCGGCTTGAGGTTGACCGGGAAACTCACGCTTTGCTGGCCGGCCTTCACGGTCAAGGAGGGCGGAAAGGTGAGGAAGTCCCAGTACTTGGGCAATTTGTAGGTTTGCGGCGGGCCGGCCTGGAGGCTGACCTGGGTGTTCTGGGGCACCGGACCGCCGAGGTAACGCACTTGCAGGGTGATCGACAGCCCCTGGGGGTAGTCTTCCAGGTACAGGTTGCGCGGGTCGGCGTACACCCGATAGGTCGATTCGATGGCTTTGAGCTGGGTGTTGGCCACGGTGTTGGGCGCGCTGATGGTCAGCGGTGTGGTCCTGACGGCCTGTTGCTGGCTGCCGTTGAGCGCCACGTCGACGATACCGCCGTACTTGTAGTAATCGACCAACGGGCTGCCGGTGGGATTGAGGGTGATCAGCGGCACGCTGCCGGCGGCAATGGTCACGGGGCCGTAGTTGGCGTTCGGGCCGATGGGGCTGGTGATATCGGTGCGCACTGCGCGGAAGGTCTGCTTGGGTATCACGTTGACCATGTCGAGGCTCAGCAGGCCGTTCTTGCCCAGCTCTACGTACGCCGCGTTGTCCGTGGCCTGGTTGACCAGTTGCCGGCCCGGCTGGCACGTCAGCGGTTCGCCGGGAAAGGCCGGCGCCAACGTGCCGATGACCCGCCCGATGCTCGGGTTGGGGGTGAATTTGCCGGCGGCGTAATCGGCGTCCAGTTGTGGGGTGGTCATGGTCGGGCACATCTCGAACATCACGAAGCGCAACACGATGCCGGTGGCGCCGGGTGCCTGGATGATCGACTTGAGCCCGGCGCTGTTCTTGTTCCAGCTGACGATGCTGCTCAGCGGGAAGGTCAGCTGGAACGTGCCGCTGGCGTGAAACGAGCCCGGTGCGTCCATTTTCTGCGGCTCCAGCACACGCCCGCTCACGTCGTAACTGCTGCACACCGCGTTGTTGCGGATCAGCAACTGGATATTGGTGTTGTCGCCTATTTGCAGGCCGCCGACGAAGATCTGCGTGGTGGTCGATGCAGTGGGGTCCAGGTCCACCATCATCGGGCCGGACACCGGACCCTGGCCGGTCACCGGGTCCACCGAGCCGAGCAGGTACACCGGCTGGCCGACCAGGTCGCCGGTGGTGCTGATATTGCCCGGGTTGCCCTGGGAACTGATCAGCGCGTTCTGCATATCCACCACGTGCTGGCCGTAATGGTTCCAGCCGCCGGCGGTGTAGTAGTTACCGGTGGGCGTGTTGATCATGTTGTTCAACTGGTCGTCGGTATACGACTGCGCGCCCGGTTCCAGGGTCGAGGTGGTCAGGTCGAAGAGCGGCCAATCCTTTTTGCCATTGAACGGAATGGTCGGCGAATTGTTCGGCACGCTGACGTCGGTGCGGATGCCGCCCCAGAAATTCAAGCGAGGTCCATTGAGAATGCTCATGGTCTATTCCTTGTCCGTGGCATGGGGGTTGACGGGGCTGTTGGCGAATTTGAACAGGTACGAGAAGTCCGACTTGAACGGGCTCTTCACCGGCGTCGCCATGGAATGGCAGTTCATGCAACTGCTGTTGGGCTGGATGTAGCTTTCCATGGTCACGTTGGCCGACAGCGCGGGCGTCGGCTGGCCCAGCGGGTTGCTCGGGTTGTTGGGCATCAGCGGACGCTGGGTGGTGATCAACTGGTAGTACTTCAACACGCTTTGCTGCACCCCGGGGTTGGCCTGGTAGTTGGCGTTCACCCACAGGGTGGCGTCGGCGATCGGCGTCACGCGGTTCAGCGGGTTGGGCGTCTGGAACGTGGTACCGGGCTTGGGCACGCAGACCAGTTGCGTGCCCTGGGTCTGCCAGTTGCACGGCGACTGGTTGAACGACGCCACGGGCGCCAGCGGGTTGTAGTAGGAGTAGTTCGTGCCGGAGACCGGCTGGTCGACCCACTGGCCATTGAGCTTGGCCTTGGGCGGCACGTTCTCGACCTGCTCGAAGGTCGACCAGATCCACTGCGGGTAGCCATTGACCTTGGTGATGATATGCAGCCCCACCAGCCCCAGGTACGCCTCGCCGACCCCGATGGGCTGGCCCTGGCTATTGAAGCGCGCCACCCGCGCGAACTGGGTGAGGTAATGGCTGGCGTTGTCCTGGGGCGTGAGGATGCGCCAGCTGGACTTGATCTCGATGACCCCGTTGGGGAAGTTGATGTTGTTGGCCCTGGACACTACGTTCGCGTTGTAGAACTGATTGTTCACGATGTAGTTGTACGAGGCCTGGTTGGCCGAGATGTCGTAGTAGGTCGGGTTGCCCCGCTGATCGATCAGCCAGCCACCCACGGCCTGGTCGATCGAGTTGACCAGCGAGCTGTTCTTCAGCGCCGCAATGTTGATGATGCCCAGGCTCCTGGCGGTCAGCGGAGTGTTCCACGGCCCGGGATTGGTGGCGTTGGGCAGGAATATTTCGCTGACGGTCTTGTAGGTCTGCCACACGGTATAACCCGGGGCGCCGAGCGGCTTGCTGCAATTGGGCACGCCGCGCTGGCGGTCCTGGGCGGGCCAGTTCAGGGCGATGAACATCTGCCAGCTGTACTGATCGAACTGGTCCTGGCTGGCATTGGCGGCTGGCGCAGTGCTGGGCGGTTGGCAATTGAGCCCGGTGGCCAGGGTGGCCGGCTCGGGCGCTTCGCGGGCCTGGCTGGACAAGCTGACCAGGCCCAGCAACAACAGGGAAAAACGCATCAGGGTGTGCATGGCGATCCCTCCTTGGGGTCAGGGTTTGCGCTGCATGAGCTTGTTCCACTGGGCTTTCTGGCCGTTGGCCTGTGAGGCCGGCGGCTCGAACAGTTGGCACGGCGGCGGGTTCGAAGGGCACATCGCGGCCACCTGGTTCCAGGTTTTCGCCGGGTCGGGTCTGGCGATGCGAAAGTTGGTGTAGTTCTGGCTCACGATGGGCGCATTGGCGACGCTGGTGTCCCCCGAAAAGAAGAACGACTGCGGCAGCCGGTAGGGTGGTTGCCCCGTGGCTTTCTTGTTGAAGGCATACCCGAACAGAATCGGCCCCGCCGGTGAGTCCAGGTCCAGGGCATACGCCTGCACACTGGCGCCGAGGTTCTGGCTGCGCGTGGCGCTGTAGGGCAGGTGCTGGATGAAGTCCTGGCGGGGCGGGTGGTTCATCGGCGAAAACATGCAGCAGGCCGGCATGTCTTTCGGACGGTCCTGCGGGTAGGTGAGGAAATACGCCTTGTTGCCCAGGGACACGAACGAGCAGGTGTAGTTGTTGTTCTTGATCGGGAAGATCGGCAGGCAGTACTTCTCGTAGTGCTCCATCATCGCGCCGAAACCGTCGCCATCCGCCGGAATATAAGTGGTGTCGTAGTAGCTGGTGCCCCGCGACACGGTGTAGTCCGCAGGTTTCAGGGTGGACGGCGGGCTGCTGTAGGGCGGCGGGTTGTTCTCGTAGTTGTGCATTACCCGGTACATGGTCCAGTCGCTGATCCATTGCGCGGGAAAGAACGGGTCGGACGGCTCGCCCGGCAAGCGCTTGGCGATGCAATTGCCATTCTGTTCATTGCAGCCCAGGGTGTTGTGCACCCCGTTGGTGAAGTACACGGCGCCGCTGTCGTCCCCGGCGAAAGCGCCGGGGCTGAGCAGCAGGATCAACAGCAACAGTCGGCTCAAGAGGCTGGTGTTCATGTGACACTCCTGTGTGAACCGAGTGGCGGGTACGCCACCCGGTAGTCCTGTGTGTGGCTCAGTTGTAATCGCTCATCGTCAGTTCCACGGGCGGGTAGTTACGCTTCACCAGCGCCTGCGCCCACAGCTCCAGCACCGCTCGGCGGCTTTGTGGCATGTCGCGGGTAATGGGCATCGCCAGGGTGCTTTCCTCCTGGTATTCCTTGCTGATCAGCACGATCAACTGGTCGATGGCACCTTCGATGCGCGGCAGGGAATTGAGCGGCATGTACTTGCTCATGATCGGGTAGAGGTAATAGAACGGCTGGAAGATTTTCGGGTAGATGAACGTCTCCCAGATCACTTCACCCGCATCGTCCTGCTGACAGATCTTGTTCCAGGCGTTGACGAAATCCTGCTGCATCTGCGGTTCCTGTGGCAGTACCCGCAGCGGGGCGAGGAAGTCGGTGTAGGCCTGCGACAGCTTGAAGCTGAACGGAATAGCGCTTTCCTGTGCGCTGTCCGGCACGAAGAAACGCAAGGTCGGGAAGCCGGGTGCGACGGCCTTGACCTTCAGCAGGGCGATACCGTTGGCGTCGGTCTGGATCTGCGCCACGCTGTACTGCACGCGGCTGTACGGTGAATCCCGCAGGGTGCCTTCCATTGGCACGGCATTATCGAACGACAGGCACGGGCGCAGGGCGACCGAGCCGGGTGTGGTCAGGTACTGCAGGTAGTTCACCGGTTTGCCAGTGTCAGTGGCTTGGGCGGCGCGCGTCGCGGTCAATCGGCGTCCCGTCCCCTCGGTCACGTCGCGTTGCAGGGGCGGGGTGTCGTCGAATTGCGGCAGGCTGGCGGTGTTGTCGGCCCGATGGTCAGGGTGATCGGTGAACAGCACAAAGTCGACCGGCTGGCTGGGTGCCAGGTAGTAATCGGTGGTGCACATCATGTAGGCGTTGCCATATTCGGCCACGTGCAACACGGTACCGGCCGGCGCCGGCAGGCCGTCGTATTGCACCATGATCTGCAACGTCTTGCTGTCACCCACGTCGATGAAGCTTGCGCTCTCGACCACTTCGGCGGTCCACATCTGCTGGGTGGCGGCCTGCACCGCCGGGCTGCCTTGCAGTTGCAACTCCAGGGCGCCGGCTTGCAATTGTTGTTGCGCGTCGGCGCTCAGGGGCAGGTCCAGGATGCCGGAGCGTTTGTCGAACGCAGCCTGCTGATATTCCTTGAAGCCGAAGCTGGCCAGCGGAGTGAACTGACCGCCATTGCGGATGCCCAGCTGATAGGTGCCGGCATCGAATTTTTCGCCCACCGGGATTGCGGCGCTCTTGTCGAGGGGGTAGCACGGGAAGGTGTTGCCCAGGTCCAGCGACAAGGTATTGCCATGGGCCTGTGCCGAGATCACGCCCAGGGTCATGTCCGGCGTCTGCACGCCGGGTCGGCTCAGCGGCACAGCGTTGGTGGGCACCAGGCGCCGTCCTGCGGGAGCGGTGGGGAACTCGTGGTCCAGCCACAGGCCCAGGGTACCGACGGTACGGCTGTAGGCCGGGTTGAAGAAAATACTGCCGACATTGTCCAGGCCCTTCTGGTACATCGTCTGTACGTTGGCCAGGTCCAGCGGGGCGGTGGAGCGGGTGTTGATGGGCGGATAGTCGTTGAAGATGCCGTTCTTGTCGTAGCAGGTCAGGTAGGTGGAAAAGCGGAACATCAGGCCCTGGGCGTTCTGTTGCTCCATCTGTTCCTGAAGGTTCTGCAACAAGGCCGAATTGCCGATGGCCCAGGTCAGGTGGTCTTTGGGGAAGCAGGTTTGCCAGGTGGTGGTCACATAGATCAGCCCCCCAAGGTTGGCCCAATTGAAGTTCAGGAAACGGTCGAGCATGCGGTACTGACGCTTGGCGACCAGGCCGCACTGGTCGTTGCCCAGTACCAGCTTGTCGAAGTACAGCGCCGTGAACGTGTTCTGCCAGGGGCTTACGTCGACGAAGCGCGCCGGGGTCGGGCCGGGGCCGCCGAAAGGGTTGCCGAGCAGGTTGTAGCCCTGGTTGATCAGGGCATCCTGGTCCACATACCCACCCGTGGGAAGCTCGCCGCCGACGATGACCGATTGGGTTTGCTGGTAGCTCACGGTGCCGCAGGCGTTGTCGCCGAACAGGTTCCATTCCCCCGGGATCATGATCGGCGGATTCTGCTGCACATTACCCGGTACCTGGGTGACGTAGTCGGGCGCCTCGTGCAGCACCCGGGGAGTGATCGCCCAGGGCATCAGGTTGTCAGCGGCATTCTGCGGCGTGATGTTGTAGTACTTGAGGAATCGCCAGTTCATCTCCATCTTCACCGCGTCGTAGAGCGGGTACATGTCGTTGTTGTTGCCGGTCGGCGGGTTCCAGAACATATGGCCGCCCAGGTAGATACGCGGGAAATTCAATACGCTCATGTGAAGCTCCTTAGCGTTGCCACTGGGCGCGTTTGAGCGACCAGACAAAATCCAGTTTTTTATAGCCAACGAAATCGCTGGCCGGCAGCTCGGCGGTGGGGTAGGCAATGCCGCCGTCTTTCTTCAGGGCGAAGTTGAAATAGCCCTGTTTCGGTGAATACGCGGCGGTACCGTGGCAGGCGAAACACGACGACTCGTTCTGGAACGCCGACTCCAGCTGGGAGTTGGCGAGCAAGGTCGGGTTGGTGTTCGATTGCACGCCGATCAGCTCGTATTGCGCCAGGTTCGGGAATTGCGCCTGGAAAGTGGCGTTCACCGGTTGCGCCGCCGCCGTGGGCCCGGTGGTGTTGCTCATGGGCGTGGGCGGAATCGCATTGGTCACGGTGTACTTGCCGTTGTTGCGGTTTTCGAAGGTGGTCCACACCCAGTCCGGGTTGAGCTTGTTGATCACGTGCAGGCCGCTCAACGCCGCATAACCCACCACATAATCAGTGCCTTTCTGGTAGTAGGTCTGGGCGATGTAATAACCGTCCTGCTCCAGCTGTTGCTGATAGGTCTTGTCGTCGCCGATCCACAGCCAGGCCGCCTTGAGTTCCCAGGCGGTGGACGGGAAGTTCAGGTCGCTGGTGAGGGCCGCCTGGCCGTTCACGTTGTAGACCTTCTGCTGCACGATGTAGTTGAAGGTGTCTTCGCCCATCAACAGTTGAAAGCGTACCGCCTGGCCTTGTTCGGCCTGGGGAACCTGGCCGCCCATTTCCAGGATCAGCCCGTCCACCTGTTGGGTGGCGTTGAGGTTGTGAAACAGCCGGCTGGTGTTCATGCCCAGCTTTGTGGCCTCGGTCAGCACTGCGGCGGGCACGGGCGTGCGCTGGGCGTAAGGCAAGGGTTGGGCACCTTTGGCCAGGTAGACCTGATCCGAGGGTTTCAAGGTCTCCCAAACCCGGTCCGGGCTTTGCGCCGCTGCCGGCTGGTTAAGGCAGGCGAACCAGTTCCAGGCCAGGGTCTCCGGGCTTTGGGTGAAGGTGGTGCGGGTCTTGTCGACGTTGCCTCCAAATTGCAGGAAACCCGTGCAGTCGAAGGGTGTGGGAGCCTGGGCATGGGCGAATCCGGCCCATGCACTCAGAACAGTGATAGAGATGGCGCGCCGCATGGAAGCTCCTTGGCATTGGCCGGTGAGGTCGATGAATGCCCCAGGAAATGTTCCAGGAGCAGCTGTTTCACCGCCGTCGCCGCCAGGGTGGGCGGTAACGGCAGATCACAATTGGTGATCAGCAGCGGGCCGGTCTGCGCGCTTTCGGGCAGGCGGCCATGGCTGCCACGGACCAGGCGGGTGTCCAGCGGTATCAGGTCCATGTAGTAGCGAAAGCCGAGTTTCTTTTGAAGCAGGCGACGCGCCACTTTCAGCAGCGGAAACCGGATGGCCGGGTCGATAAACAGCTCGACCGGGTCGTAGCCGGGCTTGCGGTGGATGTCCACGGTGCGCGCAAAGTCCGGCGCCTTGCGGTCATCCAGCCAGTAGTAGTAATCGAACCAGCAGCCCTTGGCGGCCACGGCCACCAGCTCGCCGCTGCGCGGATGGTCGAGTTGCCAGGCGCGCTGCTCCAACGTATCGAGCACCTGTTCGATGCCCGGCTGACGCTGCAACAGTGCCTTGACGCGCGGGATATCCCGGGCCTGTTTCACATACACATGGGCGATCTGATGGTCGGCCACCGCAAAGGCGACGCTGGCGCCGGGGTCAAGCAGTTCCCAGCTCAGGGACTGACGCACCTGCAACAGGCCTTCGGCGCGCAGGATGCGGTTGATCGAAACCGATCGGACGACCGCTTCGATGCCATATTCGGAGAGCAACATGACCGCCGCGCCCTGCGCTTCGGCAAACGCCAGCAAACGCCCGACTTCATGGTCGATCGCCCGCACCTCGTCCGGGATCGACGGGTGATCGGGCCCCACGCGTTGCAGGCTGTAGTCCAGGTGGGGCAGGTAGATCAATTGCAGGTGTGGCCGGTTGATGCGGAATTCGGCCATGGCGCAATCGACGATCCAGCGGCTGGACGCAATGCCCGCCGAGGGCCCCCAGAAACCCGGGAACGGGAACTCGCCGATCTGCGCTTCGATCTGCTCATGCAGCCCGACCGGAGACGAATACAGCCCGAACTGCTTGCGTCCGTCGGCCGGGTAGTGCGGGCGCGGCGTGATGGCGGCGTCCACGTCGGCGTACATGTTGTACCACCAGAACAACTGGCTGCAGCGAAAGCCCGGGATCTCGCGCTTGAGCGTGTGCCAGACCTTTTCACCCTGGATCAGCGCATTGGGTTGCAGCCAGAAACGTACTTCGGCCTGATCGCGAAAGTACCAGCCGTTGCCGACAATGCCGTGGGCCGACGGCGGCGTGCCGGTGAGGATCGACGCCTGCACCGACGAGGTGACGGCGGGGAACACCGGTTGCAGGCTGGCCATTTTGGCGGTCTTGAGCAACGCGTTGATGTGCGGTGTTGCCTCGCCCAGCAACGATGGGGTCAGCCCCACCACATTGATCAGCAGCAGCGGTTGCTCAGAGGGCATCGGCGTACGCCTCCCGCGCCAGGCGGTGCAGCAGGTTGCGTTGGCGCAGCTGGTCTTCGACCCAATCCAGTTCGGCGGCGATGCCTTCCAGTTGCGCCAGCGCGTTGGCCGGACGCAGTTTCTCGGGCAGCACGCCCCAACTGTAGGTTTCCACCTCCAGTACCGGGCGGAAATCGCCATGGGCCGCCAGGTAATCGAAGGTTTGCGCGAGGGCCACCTGGCTGCCGCTGAGTTCGGGCAACAGCAGGTGTTCGCTGAACAGCGGAATATGGAAATGAATGCGCAGCTCGCGAAACCCCGCGCAGTCGGCGAGGGCGGCGGGCAGATCCGGCCACGCTACCACGCGGCCCTGGGCATCCAGGGCCTTGACCTGATGCAGGTACGTGGCTTCGACGAAGGTGCGCAAGGTGTCGAGTACCTGCGCCCGGCGCGCATCGTCCTGCAACGGCAGGCGGCAGATCATGGCGTTGGACAGCTGGATCTTGCCCACCGGCACCCGCGCTGCACGCAGGCGGCCCAGGGACTGATAACAATCCTCGAACATCACCGCCTGGTGGCACACATCAAAACACAGCGCCAGGTAGCGGTGGTTGGGATCGCGGTTGCGCCGGTGCTGAAAAAACGCGATGGCCTGGTCGGTGGTTTCCAGCACGCAGTCGGGTTCCATTTCCAGGCAGAACACGATCTGCTTGCCGGTTTCCCGGTGCAGTTGCTCAAGGGCTGCGGTGAGCTGGTCAAGGTGTGCGTCGGCCAGTGCCTGGCGTGCCGGCGTCCATGTCGCGGCGTAGCCCAGCGGCACGCTGGAAATCACTCCGCGCGCGCAGCCTGCGGGCAAGGCGTGGGCGAGGACCCGCGCCAGGTCCAGGCTGTAGGTCAACCGCTGCGGGTCGGCCCAGTCGGGCAGGTAGACCTCGGCCTTCACCGCGCCCTGGTGGAATTCACCATAGGGAAACCCGTTCAGCGAGGTCAGGCGCAGCCCGCTGCGGTGCAACAGCTCGATGAACGCCGCGCGCGCCGCCGGCTGCTGCAACTCGGTGGCCGCACGTGCGCAGATCCACAGGCCGCTGTCCTGTTCGTCCAGCCCCCGCAGGCGGCGCACACCCTGGAAGTGCTGTTCGATGGACGCGCGCAGCCCGGCCAGATCGCGGGTCGGGTGCACGTTGCTGCAATAGCCGACCTGCGCTGCCGCCCATTGGGTGCCGGCGCTCATTTGACCACCGGTTCCTGGCCGCGCAGGGCCGAGTTTTCCTGCCACTGCTTGCGCTGGTCGATCGGCAACGGGGTGCTGACCAGGGCCTTGTCCAGTTGGCCGCTCTGGGCGAAGAAGTCCACCGGGTTGTGGAACAACACCTGCTCGACCTGGGCCTGGGTAAAGCCGGCAGCGAGCATGGCCTGGCCGGTTTTGGGGACCTTGAGCGGGTCGCTGATGCCCCAATCCGCCGCACTGTTGACCACCATTTTTTCGGTGCCGTACTGCTGGAGCAGCGCGACCATGCGTTGCTCGGACATCTTGGTATTCGGGTAGATCGAGTGACCGCGCCAGCAGTCGCTGTCGAGCACCAGCGGCAGGGTCAGTTCGTTGAGGTGGTCGATGATCACCAGGTTCTCGGCAATCCCCACTTCACGGATCACCGCCAGGGTGCGCTTGGTGCCGCCGATCTTGTCGCGGTGCGGCGTATGCACCAGCACCGGCAGTTGGAATTGCTTGGCCAGCTCAAGCTGGGCGGCGAGGAAACGATCCTCCTCGGGGGTGATGTCGTCGTAGCCGATTTCACCCACTGCCACCACGCCGTCCTTCACCAGGTAGCGCGGCAGGATCTCCAGCACTTCATGGGCGATGGACAGGTCATTGGCCTCCTTGGGGTTGAGGCCGATGGTGCAGAAGTGATGGATACCGAACATGCTCGCGCGAAACCGCTCCCAGCCCAGCAAGGTGTCGAAGTAGTCGACGAAACTGCCGACGCTGGTACGGGCCTGACCCTGCCAGAACGCCGGTTCGATCACCCCGGTGATGCCGGCGGCCGCCATGTTCTGGTAGTCGTCGGTGGTGCGGCTGACCATGTGGATATGCGGATCGAAGTACTTGGGCATGGTGAATCCTCGTCAAGGGAAGACAGGCGTGATGCGTCAGTTCAGGTAGGCGTGCCACTCCGGCGGCAGGCGCAAGTTGCCCAGGCGCTGGCGTTGCGCCGGGCTGAGCAGGGGGAACGCGATGACTTTGGGCAGGCCCGGAGACACAGGCCGGTCGGCGGCGAGTTGTTCACTCAACAGATCCAGCGCCAGTTGGTTGAGGGTGACGCCGTGGCGTTGTTCGAGGCCGATCACACGCCCTACATCCAGGCCCATGCCGAGGGCCTTGAGCACCAGTTGGTGAAACGCCCGCTCGGCGTAATGCCGTGACGGGTAGGCCGTGTCGAGGGCCAGGGCGGCGAACACCTGGGGGTTACTGGTGCGTCCGGCCTGCAACGCCAGCTCCACGCATTTGCCATCGCTGTCGAGCCAGTCGAGGGCGGCGAGGGTGGCGATCTTTTCCTGGTCATCGCCCCACAGAAACAGCTGGCGTAGCAACGCTGGGCGCGTCTCGGCGGCGTGCTGGTCCAGCACCTGGGCCAACAGCAAGCCCCGAGCCAGCGCGACCGCCGCCGTCGGCAACCGGCGCTTGCATTGGCCGCTCAACAGCGCGGCGGTGTTGGCGTCCGGCTGCTTGGCCAGTTGCTGTTGCGCTTGTTGCCACCAGTGCAGCTCGTGGGCTGCCAGTTGTTGGCCCAGACGTTGATGGAGTTCGGCGAGGCAATCCTGGCGCATGTTCATGTCGGTTTGATCCAGCGCTGAAAGTGAGGGAGCAGGAAAAACACCAGCACGCACAACAGGCTGCCCAGCGGTTGGTTGGCCACGGCCAGTACCAGCGCGTCGAACAGCGGCAGTGCCGCGAGGCCCGCGCCGATAAATGCGCGCACCTGGCGCTGGCGGGGACGGGCCAGGTGATGCCAGTAATGCCAGCCGAGCCAGCCGATCCACAGCAGCAACACGGGCCAGAACCACAGGTTGGTCGAATGGATCGCCAGCGCTAGCGGGCTGAGCATCAGCAGCAGCGGCAGGCGGCTGAGCAACTGGTTGTTGTGCTCGTGACGAGCGAGGTAAGTGATCCCGCTGATATACACCCCCAGCAACAGCGCACACAGCCAGATCGGCTCCGGGGGCAACGCCAGGCTGGCGGCGGCGGTGAGGTACAGCGCCGACCGGCACGCGCCCATCAGCCACACGCTGTGGGCGTATTTCTTGTGCAGCAGGTTGTAGCCGAGGATGCAGCCCACCAGCAGGGCGACGCTGGCGAGCAACCAGTGGGGGTCATCGATCAGCCGGCTGAGGCCGAGCACCGCGAGTGCGGCCAGTGCCAGCAACAGCGCGGTGGCCAGGCCCACTTGCTGGCGGCTGACCAGGCCCAGGATGATCGGGCGCGGGTTGTGGTGCTGCCGGTCCCAGTCGGCGTCGATCAGGTCGTTGAGCAGCATGCCGGCCAGGTACAGCAACGACAGCGTGACGAGCAGCAATACCCACACCAGCGACGACGGTGGCGCCAGCGCGCCGGCGCTGCTGGCGAGCAGGGCCGCGGCCAGGGTATTGGTCCACACCGTGGGCAGGTTGGACACCCGGCCCAGGGTCAGCCAGGTTTTCAGGTGCCGGGGTGTCTGCCTCATTTGGCAAAACCCTCGCCCAGGGACAGGCTAGCATCGCGGTAGCCGATGAGTCTGAGCAGTGCCCGTTCCATGCGCGCATCGTCGATGGCATGCAGGTCCACCGACTGGCCGATGCGGTTGAGCATCGGGATCGACAACTGCCCGCCCAGGTGCTGGCGGAACTCCTCCAGCCCGATCAGCACTTGGGAGCGGCCTTGGGCGTCTTTCAAGCCCAGCTCCGGCGGGCACAGGTTGAAACCGAGCGTGTGCAACAGCTGGATCAGCCGTTCGCAGTCGGTATCGCTCAACAAGCCCTGGGCATTGGCGTACAACCCGTCCAGGGCCATGCCCACCGCGACCGCTTCGCCGTGGCGCAGACGATGGTGGCTGAGGTTTTCCAGTTTGTGCGCGGCCCAGTGTCCGTAGTCCAGAGGACGACCATTGCCCCGCTCGAAGGGGTCGCCGGCGCCGGTGATATGCCCCAGGTGCAGTTCGGCGCAACGGCGAATCGCGTAGCGACTGGCGGCGTGATCGAAGCGGGCGAGGTCGTCGGCGTGCTGCTCCATCCACTCGAAGAACGCCTGGTCCTTGATCAACGCGACTTTCACCGCCTCGGCCAGTCCGGCGATCTGGTCGCGGCGGGTCAGGCTGGTGAGCAACTGGAAGTCATTGATGACCGCCGTGGCCGGGCAGAAGGTGCCCAGCAGGTTTTTCTGGCCGAAGGCGTTGATGCCGTTTTTCACGCCGATACCGGCGTCGTTCTGCGCCAGCACGGTGGTGGGAATGCGGATCAGGCGAATGCCCCGGTGAAAGGTGGCGCAGGCGTAACCGACCGCGTCCAGCACCGCGCCGCCGCCCAGGGCCAGCACATAGCAATGCCGGTCCAGGCCGTGTTGCAGCAAGTCGTTGTAGAGCTGTTGCAGCACCTGTGCCGTTTTGCTCGACTCACCGGCGGGGACGGCAATGGGCGCGGTTTGCAGGTGCAGATCGGTGTGGGCGGTGAAATATGCGTCGATCTGGTCCAGCAACTGCGGATTGCTGAGCAGCAACTGTTCATCGGCGAAGGCCATCACTGTTACCGGGCCGTGTTGCTGCGTGGTGAGTTGGCGATGCAGGCAGGGATTGAGCGGGTCGAACAGGTGATCGGTGAACAGCACCGGGTAGTCATAGTTGACCGCGAAACGTCCACGCAAAGATTGCTCGGTGCCGCGTTTGCGCAAGGCCTTGAACAGGCTGTAGCCGGCGATGAACAGCGCCGGCAGCACCATGCTCGCGAGCAGGGTCACCAGCAGCGCGTTCTGTTCGACCAGGAACGTGCCAATCGCGGTGTAGGCCAGCGCCAGCCCGGCGTTGGCCAGGGTGGTCACCAGCAGAAAGGCGCGCAGCGGGTAACGTTGCATCCCGGCGGCGACCACCGAGGTTTCTGCCAGCACGGGTATGCCGCGCAGGCAGATCAACGACAGCGTACCCAGGCGGTACGCCAACTGTCCGGGCTGGCGCTGGTGCAGGCCCAGTCGGCCGGACAGCAGGCGGAAATACCCGGCGCCCAGCGCATATCCGAGCCCGGCACCCAGGCACAACCCGATAAAGATCACCAGGTAACCGCCCAGGCTGCCCAGCATCGCTACCGCCAGCAGTGCGACCAGGCTCGACGGCACGGGCAATACCACATCCAGCGCGAGCAAGGCGATCAGCAGCAGGGCCAGGTTGAATGTCTGGGTGGGGGTGGCGGGCTGGTAGAAATCCAGGTGGGTGAGAAACGCTTGAATCTGTTGTTCGAACAACACAAAGCTGGCGATCACCAGCCCGGCGAAACACAACAACGACAGCCAGAAGTGCCCGGCCGGACCTTTTTGCGTGAACACGCGATACCACTGGCTGCGTTTCATCGAGCATCCCTTCTGAAGATAAAGACTGAGTTCCGTTTCAGTACTTAAAGCGAGATCGGGTGTTTTTCAGCGCGACAGAATCCTCCGCCGGAATGACCGGTGTTAAGTGCTCTTGAGTTCACGTGTTAAAGGTATTCATGAACGTAGCCGGTTGTGTTTTTTTTGCAAGTTCGCGCGGTTGCATCTGACTGAAGACAGACTTCGATCAATGAAATCGGGCGGATGAGGCGGTGGGGGAGGCGGATGTTTACTGCGTAATTACAATTAGTTGTATGGCTTTTTGCGTGGCGTCAATAACCCGTTGAGGCGCGATCTACAAGTAACAAGTTGGACGGAAAGTACCTGGCAAGTGTCGTTACTCATTCAATGCCATATGACATATGGCTATATGCCATTTGCGGGAATTAGTTGTCGAGAACGATTCCGGATAAGTGGCGCTGGCGCATTCACAAGTTACCCTTCAACGGGGTCGCAGGCTTGGCGCTGCAATCGCTACCGTTCCCCTGACAGCATCACGCGATTCAGTCATAGGGCATCGTCATAAAATTTGCGGGTTGGAAACCATACCCTTGCAGGAAAGTTGAAATATCGGAGATTTGTTGAGGGGTAAGCGCAGGTGTCAACGAGATGACATTGAACACCTGAACGCCGCCTGCGAAACAATGCCACTCGACCAGTGCGGAGTCGTCCTTTGTGATTGTCCGTTGTGCCCTCGCCGAATAAGGGTCGATTGATTAGTTGCGCTTCAAAGCCCTTGCGCCAATCCCCTCGTTATCACCGCGCGATCCCCTCGATACAGCCATTACGCTCCGAATCGCGCCAGCAGCGAGTGAATGCCGCGCTTGCAGAGCGCTCTGGCCTGGTTCATTCGAAGAGAGGTGCAACGGTGCAAAACAAGGCGTGGGCACGACGTTGGCCCTGGGTATTGATCGGAGTCGCCGCACTGGGCTACGCAGCCTTTTGGCTGACGCGTCCTTCTTCCAGCCTGAGTGCAGCGTCGGCTGCGGCGACACCCTTGGCGGTTTCGGTGGCGGTGATGGCGGGTGTATGGCTGACCGGGGGGGATAACAACATTTTCACCCAGATCGGTCTCATGGTACTGGTGGGGTTGTCGGCCAAGAACGCGATCCTGATCGTCGAGTTCGCCCGCACGCTGGAATTCGATGGCCGCTCACCGTTGCAGGCGGCCATTGAAGCCAGTCGCCTGCGTCTGCGGCCGATCCTGATGACGTCGATGGCCTTCATCATGGGCGTGCTGCCACTGGTCTATTCCAGCGGTGCCGGTGCCGAAGTGCGGCGGGTGATGGGCGTCACGGTGTTCTCCGGCATGCTGGGCGTGACCTTCTTCGGGCTGTTCCTGACCCCGGTGTTCTACGTGCTGATGCGTGCCCTGACGGGAAACCGCCCGTTGCGCAACGACACTCACATTTGATCGACGGGGCTTTATCCCCGTATGCAGCGTGATGCCGGAAGAGGTCAGGTGTGACTCGGCAAGTAACGAAGCGTGGGACACACCACGTGACAAGCGAATTTTTTTTCATCGGAACCGATGCACCGTTAGGCTCGACTTATTCGCCTGCCGGTGCAAGCAAGGTTGCCTGAGTAGCGTAGGAAAGATAACGCCATCGGTATGTTCTCCCTCAATACGAGATAAACAGGAAACGTTCGATGACGAATATCAGTTTGTTCCCCGCGAAATCAGCTGCTGCTCCGCGACCCATGTTTGCGGATGTTTTCGCAGCCGCGTCGAGTACACAGCAAGTTGCGGTTCCCCCGCCGGTACCGAGCCATTTCGGTGCATACGCCCCTGAATTAAAGGACTCCAGGGTAACGATCTATGGCACGGATACTGTATTGGCGCCTGATGAGCGCTACACGATGCTGGAGCGCGAGCAGCGCGTAGAGGCCTACGCCGGACGTGTGAAGGCGCAACTTGCAGAGGTAGAAAGCGGTTCGGAAGGCGAAAGAAACGTGAAGTTCCAGAACGTGCGTTTGTTCACCGAGCCCTCGGGGTACTACAGCGCAGGGTTGCTGGCGGCTGGATATGACCCGCATGAAAAAATTACGGTGACCTTCACGTCCTATACGGGTTTGGGACAACCCACGACACTGACGAATACCGAGAAACGCAGTTATTTTGCCTGGGAGCTGGCGGCGGGTGCGCTTCTGCACGACAGAGTGGAGCGGGGTGGCCCCATCAATTTCAACTTCATGCACATTAATGAAAAGGACCGTGCCAGGGTCGATGACCTGGAAAGTCTTGGCAAAAAGCTTCAAGGACGTTGGGAAGAAGACATTGCCGCGCCGATGCGTGATGATGAAGGCGTCATCGCGCAGCGCTCGGGCAAAGCGGACGCTTATGTGGTTCGGGGTACCTTACGAAACTTGCGTGAGGATACCGACGCATTCGCAGCGTTAAGCTCCGAAGGGAAAGCCGCCGTCCAGCGCACACTGGATCAAAATGGTCAGGTCATCATTCCCAACGTGTACGGCTACCCCTTGGGCGGTTATGCGTTTATCCCCTACGAAACCTATGACGGAAATTATAAGAACAGGCCGAACAAAGGCTTGATGATTGACCTGAAGAACGGCGCGCTGCATGAAATTCAAGGAGATGAGAGCTTTGCCCTGTGGGCCAAGGCCAATCGCGATAACTTGCTGCGCAGTTTCAACGCCCGAGACAGGCAGGGTGGGAAGGACGCGCATTGGCCAAGGACTGGGTATGTGCTGGACAGTCTGATCCTGAACAATAGCTCCAGATTTCCGGGGTATCACAACCTGCTTTCCGACGAGAGCATTCCTGTTAGGGAAACCTTCAACTTTACCCGCGCGCGCGATAGCGATTACCCATTGGAGTTCAGTAACCTGGATGACGGAATTGCGGCCAAATACCAATCGGTGAACGCCAAGAATGCACTCTGGTCGGACCAGACCGAAGTGTTTGGCTCCTCTCAGCAAAACTGGAAGGGTGTGAAGCATTTCTGGAATAACACCTTTGGCTACGTACCCGTTATCGGTTCTGCTGGAAACATTGTCTTTGGTGTCCACGACAGCTTGTATGGCATGACCGCCGATGATCGCCTGGGCGGCAGTGCTGCGGCGATCATATCGAGCCTGCAATTGGCGCACGAGATCGGGCCGACTTTGGTCGAGACCGGGGTGGGTGAGCCTTCCATCGATTTCAAGTCCACAATCGCCGACCGTTACCACTGGCGAAAAAATACGGCTCAGGCAAGTGAGTTCGAGTTGGTAAGAAAACCGAACCCGGTGCCTGCCGTCGACACTCCGACGACTTTTGCGGGAATGCGGGAAATTGAGTTGGATGGGCGAAAATATTTCGCTGCAGATAAACCCGATGCCGGGGATGGTGAGCATTACCTGCTGCGCGTCCGGGATCCGAATGACCCGGAAAAACTGGCGAGCAGCGGCAAGATTGCCAAGCCGGACGACGCCGGTGTCTGGAGGCGACGCGGGGTTGTCGGTGGGAAGCAGACTGAACCTGTTCGGCTCAAAGAGCATGTATCAGGTACCACGCTGCAGAGGCCGGCGACCCCGGACCAGATTTTCGAACTCACCCTGCGCGCTGATGGAGGTTATGCATTAACGTCGCAGGACCCGATGTACCCCAATCCCGTCAGGGCGAGCGGTGCATATGCTTTCGTGATTCGCGCAGAGGAGCCCGACAAGGTCTACCTGGGCTCTATGGCCAAAGGACTCACCCCAACCGGTAAACCCTATGCGTACACTGCTCACACCAACCCCGATTGGGTCGAAGGGCATTCGGCCTTGACCCAAGGGCTGCGATCGATGAGGGGTGGCACGACCGACGTTCTGTTTGCAGGGACTGTTTACTTCAAGGGAGGCAAACCGGAGTTCTGGACCAATTCGAGTGGCCATTACCAGCCACCCGCCGAATTGCGCAACACGAACCTCACGCCCGCCGTTAAAAGATTGCTGCCTGAAGAAAAGTTCGTGGAAGAAGACCAAATGACGGGAGCGCAACACAAAGCGTGGCATGACAGCACCCACATGACCCAGGAGGAAAAAGATGATGCCGACGACTTCATGAGCCAGAAATACGCCACCAACGACAGCGGTAACGAGATCAGCGATGACGAGGATTAACAGGCTCAACTGATCGCCCGACACGCTTTGCGATGTGTGGCCAAAAATGAGGTTCTACGCCCCGTGAGTGCTGGCAGGGGGCGTAGAAACTTTGCCTGTATGGCCAATTCGCCGCTGGACTTGCACCGCACAGACTGGGGAGAATGGTTTTTTGTGGCGTAAATGGAAGCTCCCATGACCGACAGTGCCCAGCGTGCCGCCAGCGACATCGACCTGATGACGGAAGTGGCCATGCTTTATTACCTCGACAACATCACACAGGAAGCCATCGCCAAGCGCTTCGACCTGTCCCGGGTCAAGGTCAGCCGGCTGCTCAAGCGCGCCCGTGATGAAGGGGTGGTGGAAGTACGGGTGTTGCAGCATCCGGCCTTGAATACGGAGCTGGAGCAGGCGCTGGTGTCGCGGTTCCAGCTGGACCGGGCACTGATCGCGGTCGATCACGCAGACCCCGACACCCAGCGCTCGGCGGTGGCCAGCCTGGTGGCCAACTACCTGAACCGCACGCTCGGCGACGGCATGATCGTCGCGGTCGGCATGGGCCGCAACGTCGGCGCCGTGGCCGACAACGTGTTTTTGCCGGTCACGCGCAACTGCACCTTTGTCTGCGCCATCGGCGGTTCGCTCAAGGCCGGCGAATACATGAACCCCGACCACATCTGCCGCCGCCTCGCGCTGCGTTTCGGCGCCGAAAGCGAAACCCTCTATGCCCCGGCACTGGTGGCCAACCACGAGTTGCACGGCATCCTGATGAACAACGACACCGTGCGCTCGACCCTCGACCGCGCTCGCCGCGCCGATATCGCCTTGATCGGCATCGGCGACATGAGCGAGAACAGCAACATGGTGCGCATGGGCTGGTTCTCGCCCCAGGAAATCGCCCAGGCGCGGGTGTCCGGCACGGTCGGCGACATGATGGGCTACGACTTCATCGACATTCACGGGCAGCCGGCGGTGAACGCCATACAGGGGCGGGTGATTGGCCTCACCGTGCCGGAGTTGGTGCGCATTCCCGATGTGGTGGCGATCGCCAGCGAGAACACCAAGGCGGCTGCCACGCTGGGGGCCTTGCGCTCAGGCGTGATCAACACCCTGGCGACGACCGTGTCGAACGCCTACACGATCCTCGCCCTGGATGACGCCACGCGCCGTTAGGCCTGCCGGTCTCTATAGTCACGCAGCTCCCGCAGGGTGTGGGCGGTGTGCTCGGTTTATCGGTCAGGCATGGTTCTCAATGTGTGGAGCTGTCGAGCTCCGGCGAGTCTGCGAAAGCAGTGGGTCAGCTGGCATTTATGTTGGCAGTGCTGCCGCCTTCGCAGGCAAGCCAGCTCCCACATTGGTTCTCTATTGTTGGTGAGAAAGCGTCCGGTGCGAGGGCCCTGCTGGTGGAGTTTTTCCAGCCACTGCCAATTCCTTGTGGGAGCTGGCTTGCCCGCGATAGCGGTGGTTCAGCCAACATTTATACCGACAGAGACACCGCCTTCGCGAGCAAGCCCGCTCTCACATAGCCGGGCCTCGATTGATTCGGCGAGGTCGGTGAGGATCAGGCAGCAGGAGACCGCGCCGGCATCCAGCACCCCCAGGGAGCGCTCCCCAAGGCGGCTGGCGCGGCCGATTTTCGCCACCAGGTCGCGGGTGGAATCGCGGCCTTGGGACGCGGCGCTCTTCATCTGGCGCAGGGCTTCGCGGAATGACGCGCCGCCGGCCTGGGCCTGTTCAAAGGCCTCGACCGCCGGTATCAGCGTGTCCATCAGGCACTTGTCGCCCACGCCCGCATCACTGATGTCCTGCAATGAGGTGAGGCCGCCGCGCAGCAGCCTGGCGAAGGTCGCCGCGTCGATGGTGTCGCGGCCTCGAACTTCGTTGGCCATGCCGATGAACAGGCTGCCGTACAGTGGGCCCATCGAGCCGCCGATGCCTTCCATCAGCGCCAGGGTCAACTCGTCCAGCGCGTCGGCCAGGGACAGCTCACGGCCCTCCAGGCTCTTGCCGCAGCGGGAGAACCCCTTGGCCATGTTGATGCCGTGGTCACCGTCGCCAATGGCGCCGTCCACTTCACTGAGGTACTCGCGGTTGGCAACGATGACCGCCACCAGGCTGGTGACGATGGCGCTGCCGGTGTTGCCGGGAAAATGCTCGCTCATGCTTTACTCCGCCTGGGTCATGCCGATGGAACGGCAAGGTTGGTCGATCAGGGTGGTCAGTTCGGCGTCCAGGCCGAGCAGGGTCAGGGTCACGCCCATCATTTCCAGGGATGTGAAGTAATTGCCCACGTAGCACCGGTGGATGCGCAGGCCCTTGGCACGCAGTTGGCGTTCGACCTCGGCATAGAAAATGTACAGCTCCATCACCGGCGTGGCGCCGAGGCCCGAGACCAGCACCACCACGCTCTCATCCTGGGTGAAGTCGCGGTCGGCCAGGATCGGCGCGAGCATGCGCTCGGCCATGGCGGCGGCGGATTCCACCGGCACCACTTCGATGCCCGGCTCGCCATGGTGACCGATGCCCAGTTCCATCAGGCCATCGGCGATCTGGAAGTTCGGCTTGCCCACCGCCGGAATGGTGCAGGGCGTCAGACCCACGCCGATGGAGCGGCAATGGTCCACGGCTTTCTGCGCCACGCGGATCACGCCGTCGAGGTCGTAACCCCGGGCGGCGGCGGCACCCCCGATTTTCCACATGAAGATTTCACCGGCCACGCCGCGTCGCTTGGCGATATCCGCCGGTGGCGCAGAGGCCACATCGTCGTTGGCCACCACGGTGCGAATGTTCATGGCTTTGCTGGCGGCCATTTTCATCGCCAGCTTCACGTTCATGTTGTCGCCGGCATAGTTGCCGTACAGGCATGCCACGCCCGCGCCCTGGTCGGCGGCGCGGAAGGCGTCGAAGAAACTCTTGGCGGTGGGTGAGGAGAAAATCTCGCCGACGGCCACCGCGTCCACCAAGCCGGGACCGACATAGCCCAGAAACGCCGGCTCATGCCCTGAGCCACCACCTGTGACAATGCCGACCTGGCCGGCGGGCGATGGCGTGCGTTTGCGAATGACCCGTGGGTTGCTCTCGTACTGCGCCAGTTCCGGGTGCGCCACGAGGATGCCGGTGAGCATGTCCTCGACCACCAGGTCCGGATCGTTGATGACTCGATTCATAGGGCGTTTCCTTGTTCTTATTTGTCTGGAATCGGATTACTGAATGCTGTAGCCGCCGTCGATCACCACGTTTTCCCCGGTGATCATCCGGGCCGCATCGCTGACCAGGTACAGCACCAGGCCGGCGATTTCTTCCGGCTGGGCGAAGCGCCCCACCGGGATCTGCAATTTTGCCTTTTCGCCCAGCTCACCCGCCCAGGCCTGCTTGCCCAGAGCGGTCTCGACGATAGTGGGGGAGACGGCGTTGACGTTGATACCGTGGGCGGCCCATTCCATGGCCAGCACCTTGGTCATACCGACCACCGCGGCCTTGCTGGCGCAGTAGGCCACATGGCGATCAAGGCCAATCACCGCCGCTTGAGAGGCCAGGTTGACGATGCGCCCGCAGCCGTGTTCGATCATGTGTCGGGCACAGGCCTGGGCCACGAAGAAGCTGGCCTTGAGGTTGATATCCAGCGTGGTGTCCCAGGCGCTTTCGCTGACCTCCAGCGCCTTGTCCAGCAGTGCCACGCCGGCACTGTTGACCAGGTAATCGATGTGCCCGAGCGTGGCGGCGGCCTGGTCCACGGCGGTTTGTACCGAGGTCAGCTGACGCAGGTCGGCCACCACGCCCAGGTGGCCGGTGCCGAGGCTGGCAGCCACTTCGACCACTGTCGGATCGCGGTCGAGCAAGGCCACCCGGGCGCCACGCTCCACCAGCAAATTGGCACAGGCCAGGCCGATGCCGGCGGCGCCGCCGGTGATCACGGCGCAGCGGCCGGTGAGGTCGAACGCCTGGTTCCAGAAATTGGGCATTGCACACACTCCACTTAGCGTTTTTTCTTGCGCCAGACGTCGATCAGCACCGCGAGCACGATGATCAACCCCTTCGCCACTTGTTGGTAATACGAAGACACCCCGAGCAGGTTCAAGCCGTTGTTGATCACGCCGATCAGCAGCGCGCCGAACAGCGTGCCGACAATGCTGCCGGTGCCGCCGGACAGGCTGGTGCCGCCGATCACCACAGCGGCAATCGCGTCCAGCTCATACGACACGCCGGCCTGGGGCAGGGCCGAGGTGGTCCGTGCGGCCAGCACCACGCCCGCCAACCCCGCCAACAGGCCGGAAATCACATACACCGAAAACGTCACCTTGCGCACACCGATACCGGAGGTGCGCGCGCTCTTTTCATTGCCGCCCACCGCGTACACGTAGCGACCATAGGTGGTGTAGCGCAGCACCATCCAGAAGATCAGCGCGACCACTGCAAAGATAATGATCGGCACGCCGATGGGGCCGAGTTTGCCGATGCCCATGGCCAGGAACGCATCCGGCAGGTCGGTGACCGGGCTGCCGTCGTTGAGGATAAACGTCATGCCCCGCGCCACGCTGAGTATGCCAAGGGTGGCAACAAACGGCGGAATACTCAGGTTGGCGACCATGAAACCGTTGACCACGCCCAGCATGGCACCGGCGAACATGCCCGCGCTCACCGCCGCCAGCACGCCGTAGCCCTGGGTGGCGACCAGGGCGCTGCACAGCCCGGCGAAGGCCAGGATCGATCCCACCGACAGGTCGATGCCCTTGGTGAGAATCACATAGGTCATGCCCACGGCGAGAATGCCGTTGATGGAGGTCTGGCGCAGGATGTCCATCCAGTTGCGCCAGGTCATGAAGTATTCGCTGGAAAACGCCATCACCACGCACAGCAGGATAAACACCAGCGGCAGGCCGAAGCGGTCGAGGGACAGGCGCAGGCGGTTGCGCGGCGCGGCAGTGACGGGTGCGGCAAGGACTTTACTGTTCATGAGGCAAGACTCAACAAGGCTTCCTGGGAAAGGGCGGTGTCGGTGCTGACGGTCACCAGCCGGCCCCCCTTGAACACCGCGATGCGGTCACTCAGGTGCAGCAGCTCCGGCGCTTCGGACGAGACCACGATGGCCGCGCCGCCGGCCCGCACGAACTCATCGAGCAGGTGATAGATCTCCTGTTTGGCGCCTTCATCGATGCCGCGCGTGGGCTCGTCGCACAACAGGCAGATGGGCTGGGTCGACAGGCATTTGGCGAGCACTACTTTCTGCTGGTTGCCACCGCTCATGGACTCTACCGGCAGGTCCAGGGACGAGACCTTGATGTGCAGGCGCTTGACCATGCTCTGCGCCAGGGCCTGTTCCTTGCGCGCATTGATCACTGACCAGTTCGACAGCTGTTTGTACGCCGACAGCGCGATGTTCGCCAGGATGCTGCCGCTGAGCACCAGGCCACTGTCCTTGCGGTCTTCGGTGACCAGCGACAGGCCGGCGCGGATCGCCGCCGCCGGGGTGCCGGTGGGCAGCGGGTGGCCTTGCAGGGTGGCGCTGCCGGCATCCGGCAGGGTGAGGCCGTACAGGCAGTTGAGAAATTCGCTGCGGCCCGAGCCCATCAGCCCATAGATGCCCAGGATTTCGCCCTGGCGCAGGTGCAGGCTGATGTCGTGGAATTCGCCGTTGCGGCTCAGGCCGCTGACCTCCAGGCAGGTGGTGGCGGCGCATTCACGCCCGACCTTGTGGTCGATGCGTTGCAGCTCCTGGCCGACGATGCCGCGCACCAGGTGAGCGCGGTCGATATCGGCCATGCGCCCGCTTTCCACAAAGGCGCCGTCGCGGAAGATGCTGTAGTCGTCGGCGATCTGCGCCAGCTCGCTGAGGCGATGGGACACGTAGATGATGCCGGCGCCACGGGCGGTGAGGCGGCGGATGGCCTTGAACAGGGTCTCGGCCTCGCGCTCGCCGATGGCCGAGGTGGGCTCGTCCATGATCATCACCTGGCAGTCATGGCTGAAGGCTTTGGCGATTTCCACCAGTTGGATCTGCGCCACGCTCAGGCGGTGCATGGGGCTGGTGGCGTCGACGTCGAACTCCAGGCTTTGCAGCAACTCGCGGGTACGCCGGTTCAGTTCCTTGCTGTCGACGATGCAGCCGGCGCGGCGCGGCTCGCGGCCCAGCCAGATATTTTCGGCCACCGTCATGTAGGGAATGGGTTCCAGCTCCTGGGTGATCATCGCCACGCCAGCGGCGAGCGCCGCGCCGGGGCGGTCGAACTGCACCGGCTGGCCGTTGAGCAGGATGGTGCCGGCGTCACGCTGGGTGATGCCCATCAGGATACTGAGGAAAGTCGATTTGCCGGCCCCATTGCCGCCGCACAGGGCATGCACACTGCCGGCTCGCAGGGAAAGGCGCCCGTCGCGCAGGGCGGGAACCCCCGCATAAGCTTTGGAAACATGTTCAGCCTGGAGCAGTAATGGCGTGGCCATCGGTGTGTCCTCTTGCTGATTTTCTTATTAGGTATTTTTAGCCAATAACCTGATCATATGATCGGATAGTGATCATATGTTTAAACTGCTTGAGCCGGTTTTGTCAATGGTCTGGCGCGATGCCTTCCGCCCGTTTTGTCGATTTTATGTGAGGTTGCCTTTAAATAAGCCTTGACAGCGACCTATCTGCCATTCGCTAATGTTTGTGCATATTTTCATATAGTGATCATATGATCAAAAAGAATGGCGGCGGAGGAGCAGTGATGGGTGCACAAACAACGTTTTCGGTAGCCGTCGGATGCGATGAGGCGGGCTTCGAACTCAAGGAAATGCTCAAGCGGTACATCGAAACCCTGGGTTATGCAGTGCAGGATTTTGGCTGCCATTCCACCAGCCCGGTGCTCTACCCGGATATCGCCGTGGCCGTGGCCACGGCGGTGGAGGCGGGCGAGCAGCGCCTGGGCGTGCTGATTTGCGGCACGGGTATTGGCATGGCGATTTCCGCCAACAAGATCAAGGGCGTGCGCGCGGCCCAGGCCCACGACACCTATTCAGCCGAGCGCGCACGCAAGAGCAACGATGCGCAGATTCTGTCCATCGGTGCACGGGTGATCGGGCCCGAGCTGGCCAAGAGCATCGTCAAAGTGTTTCTGGAGTCGGAGTTCGAAGCGGAGCGCTCCGGCAAGAAAGTCGAGCGCATTGCTGCGCTCGAGCAGGCTAACAGAGGGTTGCCGTCAGGTGATTGAGCCGGTTCAGAACACGGCTTTGACTTGCAAGCCCGGCACCAGCGCGTTGTCGATGTGGTTACCGGAAAACGCCCCCGGTTCGATGATGTATTGCACATCCGGGCGCAGGGTCAGCCATGGCGTGGCCTGATAGCCGTAGCTGAGTTCGATCAGTTGTTCGGCATTGTTCAGGTTGGGGTAGTCGTTGCCGGCATTGAGCGCGGCCAGTTCCTGGGCCTCGCGGCTGCGCGGGTTGGGCACGGCCCGGCCATAACCCAGGGCCAGGGTGTCGCGGGGGCGGCCTGCGAACGGCGTGTACAGCACCACGCCGGCGCCATACCACTTGCTGAACGGCGAGGCCGCTTCACTGGCCGCCGAGTATTGGCCGAAGGCATGCAGCACGCGACCTGCGGATGACGCCGAAGCCCATATCGCCTGATCGATCAGCAAGTAGTGACCGCTGCGTCCGCTGACCTCTTTGTTGCTGCCGATGCGTTTTGCGTCGGAGCTGTCGTAGTAATAGCCCAGCTTGTATTCCCCAGGCAGGTTGCCCGCGTGCTTGTAGATCAGCTCGATGGGCACCACGGTGCCGGTGGTGCGCTTGGGGCTCAGTGTCCAGGCGCGGCTGGCGTTGCCGTTGCTGTCCGGGTCGACGTTGAAGGCCGCCACGCGCACTTGCCAGTTCGGCGAAAAGTCGTATTTCACCCGTGCACCCAGGCGCGCATTCGGGTAGTTGGTCCAGCCGCTGCCGCCGGACATGTTCAGCGGATGCCCGCAGAAACCGGCGTTCATGAAGTTGCACAGAATGCCGCTGTCCAGGCCGCCCAGGTCATTGCCCATGGCCATGTAGCCGAGCTTCAGGTTGAGCGCCGGGGTGAACAGGGTGCGCTCGTAGCTCAATTCGGTGAGGCGGGTGTAGAGGCCGCCGTAGTTTTCCTGGATCGGCAGGCGGTTGCCTACCAGGTCCTCGGAGGCGCTGTTGCCGCGACGGTCGTTGAGGGTGATCTGGATGCGGTCGCCATGGTTGAAACCGTAGAGTTTGCCCAGGTCGAACTGCACGCCGAGCTTGAGGTTCTGCGAGTAGCGCGCCGAACGGTGCTGGCCACCGTGGGCGTTGTAGGCGGTTTCGCCGCTGTAGTCGCCGGTAAAGCGGATGCCTTGTTCGTCGAGTTCACGGCGCAGGCCGCCCCAGTCGCCGGTCAGGGTGGTGTCGCTGGCGCAAGCGGGCAGGGCGACGCCAAAGGCGAGGCCGAGCAACAGGCGCCCAAGGGGAAGAGAAGAAGAGGGGGTCATGCGGGTTATTCCAAAGCCGAAGGCGCGGTGCGTGCGCACCGCGCTTGAAGGGAGTTATGGCAATGCGTAAGCGATCACAAAGTCGCCACGGTCGGTGGACTGGCGTGCGCCGCCGGCGGTGATGACGATGTACTGCTTGCCGGTCTTGGGCGACACGTAGGTCATCGGGCCGCCCTGGCTGCCGACGGGCAGGCGGGCCTTCCAGATTTCATCGCCGTTGCCGCTGTTGAACGCGCGCAGGTAGAAGTCCTGGGTGCCGGCGATAAAGATCAGGCCGCCCTGGGTCGACAGCGTGCCGCCGAGTGTGGGCAGGCCGATCTTGATCGGCAGGTGCATGCGGATGCCCAAGGGACCGGTGTCTTCCACGGTGCCCACCGGCACTTGCCAGGCGATTTTCTGGGTCTTCATGTCGATGGCGGTGAGGGTGCCGAAGGGCGGCGCCTGGCACGGAATGCCGGCCACCGACAGGAAGCGGTTTTTGTTCACCGCATACGGCGTGCCCTTGAGGGGTACGGCGCCCATGCCGGTGTTCAGGGCTTCGCCACCGGACGAGGCCTGGGCCTTGTTCTGCGACGGGATCATCTGGATCCACAGGCCCAGGCGCATGTCGTTGACGAAGATGAAACCGTGCACCGGGTCAGTGGAGAGGCTGCCCCAGTTCATGCCGCCGAGCGAGCCGGGAAAGCTCAGGGATTTGTCGGTGCCCGGCGCGGTGTACAGGCCGTCGTAGCGCATGCCCTTGAAGTCGATGCGGCAGAGCAACTGGTCGTATGGCGTGGCGCCCCACATGTCCGACTCGCTCAGGGTCTGTGCGCCGATCTGCGGCATGCCGACCGATTTCGGCTGGGTTGGCGAGTAGGGTTCGTTGGGGATGTTCGCGGCCTTGACCGGCACTTCGCGCACATCGGTCAGTGGCTTGCCGGTGGCGCGGTCGAGCACATAGATCTGCCCGGCCTTGGTGCCGATCACCACCGCCGGCACCGCCTTGTTGCCGCCCGGTGGCGTGAAGTCGATCAGGCTGGGCTGCATCGGCAGGTCGAAGTCCCACAGGTCATTGTGGACCGTCTGGTACACCCATTTTTCCGCGCCGGTGGAAGCGTCCAGGGCCAGCACCGAAGCGCCGTATTTGTGATTGAGCCGGGTGCGCTCCACGCCGTAGATGTCGGTGGACGAGCTGCCCATCGGCAGAAACACGGTGTTCATCTGCGGGTCGTAGGACATCGGCGCCCAACTGTTCGGTGTGCTGCGCACGTAAGTGCTGCCATCAGCCGGGGCATTTTTGTCCGCTGGGTTGCCTGGGTCGAACGCCCAGCGCATTTGGCCGGTGATCACGTCGAAGCCGCGGATCACGCCGCCGGGCATGTCGGTCTGTACGTTATCGGCGACGCGGCCACCCACCACCACGGTGGTGCCGGCCATCAGCGGCGCCGAGGACAACTGGTAGTAGCTGTCCGGCACATTGCCCAGGCCGGCTTTCAAGTCGACTTGGCCGTGGGTACCGAAGTCTTCGCAGAATTGGCCGGTGTCGGCATCCACGGCAATCAGGCGGGCATCGATGGTGTTGGTCAGCAAGCGGCGCTGGCACTGTGCGCCGGTTGGCACGCTGGCGGCCATGATCGGCGAGCTGTCGGGCTGGGTCGGCTGGGCGATCGGCGCGGTGGCGTCGAAGTAGGCCATGCCACGGCAACGCTGCCATACCGCCGATTGAGCGTTGATGGCGTTCTTCCACAGCTCTTTGCCGGTGTCGGCGTCGAGGGCGATCAGGTTGTTATGGGGTGTGCAGATGAACACTTTGTTGCCGATCTGCAACGGCGTCAGCTGGTCTTCGGCGCCGTTGCCGTCGCTGATGGCCACGTCGCCGGTGTGGTAGGTCCAGGCCACCTTGAGCTGGTTGACGGTGTCGCGGTTGATCTGGTCCAGCGCCGCGAAACGGCTGCCGCCTTCGGTGTTGCCGTAGTGCGCCCAGTCTTTCTGTGCGTTGGCCGGGTTCACGGCGGTCAGGCCAGGACCGCTGCCGGTGGGGCGCACGCTGGGGTGGGCGACAAACATATTGCCTGCCGCCACCGCGACGCCGACCGCCAGTACGGCGGCAATCCCATAAGCGCCGCGCGCAGGCCGGTTGACCAGCAGCGGATAGACCAGCGCCACCACCAGGCCGATGGCGGCGAACATGAACAGGCGCGAAAACAGTGGCCAGAACACCAGGCCCACGTCGACGACGGCCCAGAGCGCCGTACCCACCAGAAACACCGCGAACAGCCACGCGCCCGCCGGTTGGCGCCGCGCAATCAAGGCGCCCGACAACGCCATCGCCGCGCCGCCGATCAGGAAGTACCAGGAACCGCCCAGGCTGACCAGTTTGATGCCGCCAACGGCCAGCACGAGGCCGAGCAGGGCGATGATCACGCCCAGGCCCAGCAGTAAGAATCCAGAGGCGCCAGTCGCGCGCGTTGCTCGTTTCATATCGATAAATGCTCGAAGGTGAGAGGGCAAAGACGCGATTTTAGCAAGATAAGTAACTGGTTAGTACATTTTGCTCCGCAATAGACTATTACGGATACTGCGATGATAGGGTGTGGCTAAACGTCGCCTGAACCCGCAAGGACGACCCAGCGGGTTGGAACTGGCAAATGCGTACCTCGGCCGTGGGCGGGACTGAGATTCTCCAGAAGCCCGCGGCGTAATCCGGCGTTCTGGCCCGGTTGCTCCAGAAACGCCGCCACACCGGCCACGCAAGCGGGTGTTAGAACTTGAACCGGCCCACCAGCCCCTTGAGCTGACCCGAAATATCCGTCAACCGGCCTGAACCGGTCTGCGCCGAGTGGGCGAAGCTTTCGACCAGTTGTGCATCGGCATGGATCTGCGCGATGTGCCGGTTGATCTCTTCGGCCACCTGGTGCTGTTCCTCGGCGGCCGTGGCGATCTGGGTGTTCTGGTCGCGGATCGAGTCCACCGACCCACGGATCTTGTCGAAGCTGTCCCGGGCCTGCTGGATGCGCTCCACGCTGGTGTGCGACACCTGCAAGCTGCCCTGCATCTGTTGGGTGACTTCCTGGGTGCGGCGGGCGAGATTGCCCAACAGGTTATCGATCTCGCCGGTGGAGTCGGCGGTGCGGCGGGCCAGGGCGCGCACTTCGTCGGCGACCACCGCAAACCCGCGACCCTGGTCGCCGGCGCGGGCGGCTTCGATGGCGGCGTTGAGGGCCAGCAGGTTGGTCTGCTCGGCGATGGAGCGAATGGTGTCGAGGATGGTGTTGATGTTTTTGCTGTCCTGCTCCAACTGCTGCATGGTCTGGGTCGAGCGTTGCAGGTCTTCGCTGAGCTTGAGCACGCTGCCGGTGGCCTCGCCGATATGCTGCTGGCCGTCGTGCACGTCACGGTAGCCTTCGTCGGCACTGGACGCGGCGGCGCTGCAGGAGCGGGCCACTTCGTTGGCGGTGGCGACCATCTCGTTGAACGCGGTGCTCACCAATTCCACCGCTTCGCGCTGGCGGCCGGCCGCCTGGTTCATGTTGCGCGCGACGTCGCTGGTATCGGCGGCGGCGGTTTGCAGGTCGGAAGAGGCATTGCCGATGCGCTGCACCAGTTGGGCGATCATGCTCAGGAACTGGTTGAACCAGCCCGCCAGGCTGGCGGTTTCGTCCTTGCCCTGGACCTGGAGTTGACGGGTGAGGTCGCCTTCACCCTCGGCGATTTCCTGCAGGCCGTCGGCAACCCCGCGAATCGGGCGCACGATCATCCGCGCAAAGCTCGCCCCGACGATGGCGAACACCAGCGCCAGCGCTGCGGCAATGGCGACGATCAGCCAGGTCAGGTTCGACGCCTGGGCCATCACTTCATCGCGCTTGATCAGGCCGATAAAGCGCCAGCCCAGGCCCTTGGAGCTGACCACGTTGGCCATGTAGGACACGCCGTTGATCTCGACCTGGGTCACGCCATCGCCGCCCTTGGCCAGCGCGGCGTAGTCAGGGCCCAGTTCGGCCAGGGGCTTGAAGTTGTGCTTGGCGTCGCTGGGGTCCACCAACACGTTGCCGTTGGCTTCCACCAGCATGAGGTAGCCGCTGTCGCCCAGCTTGATGTTGCGCACCAGTTCGGTGAGTTGCTTGAGCGAAACGTCCAGCCCGACCACGCCCAGCAACTTGCCGTTGGCATCGTTCACCGTGTGCACGGTGCCGATCAGCGTGACGTCATCCGGTGCCCAGTAATATGCGCCGGTGCGCACGGTCGTACCGGGTGCGGCCACGGCGGCCTGGTACCAGGGGCGAACGCGCGGGTCGTAGTTGGTCAGTTTGGTGTCGTCGGGCCAGCTGGCGTAGCCGCCATCGCTCAGCCCCAGGGACAGGTAGGCGGTGCTGGGGTGGCTCTTGGCAAAGCGATCGAAGATATCCAGCAGCTGATGGTTGGTTGGCGTCAGGGGAATTTGCTGCGCGTCGGCGCCGGCGTAGCTCTTCAGGTCCTTGGCGGCCACGATGCGTGGGTCCTTGGCCACAAAATCGACGTTCTGGCTGATGCCGTCGAAGAACTGCTGCATGCCGTTGTCGATCTGGCGGATCTCGCGGCCACTGCTATCGAGGAAGTTGGCCACGGCGCCTTCGCGCAGGTTGAGCACGACGAGTACGGCGACCAGCACGACAGGCAGACACGCGATGCCCGCAAATGCCCAGGTCAGCTTCTGCTTGATATTCATGACTTCTCCCGCGGGTATTTATAGTTTTGGCAAGGAAAAAAACGCTAGCGGTTAACGTCGCATGTGTTGTTATGAGGCGGTGCGGCCCATGCGTACATTCAGGTATCGACCGGGGTGACGGGCACTTTAGGGCGCAAAGAACCGGCAGACGAGCGGTCAACCGATCCGGTCGCCGCCCAGCGCATCGCGCTGCATCGACTGCAGGTTTTTCTCGATGGTTTCGCAGATGGTTTCCATCTGGATCTGGTGCTCGCTGGAGTGAAACGGGCTTTGCAAGTCGGTGCCGATGCGTTCGATGGCCAGCAGCATGAACCCCACCACCGTGGACGCCAGTGGCGTGAACCAGCCCAGGGACTCCACCAGGCCTACGGGCACGATCAGGCAGAACAGCGAGATGAACAGCCGCGGAAAATACACATAAGGGTAGGGCAGCGGTGTGTTGGCGATGCGTTCCATGCCGCCCTGGGCGTTGGACAGGTCCACCAGCGTCGACTCCAGCCGCGCCAGGCGGATGCTGTCCAGGTGACCGGCCTGGTATTCCCGTGCCAGCAGGGCGGCCGAGCCGGTGACGATATCGTTGGCAAAGTTGTTGGTGGCGCCGTTGCGCGCGAACTCTTCAGCGGGAATGAATGCGCGCACTTCTTCGGGACACGGCTCGCCCTTGAGGTGCGCTGCCAGGCAGTTCACATAGGCCACATGGCGGCGCAGCAGCGTGGCCTTGACCGGGTTGACCTCGCCGCCGGCGTCGTCCAGCAAAGTCAGCACCTGACGGGCGAAGCTGCGTGAATTGTTGACCATCGCCCCCCACAACGTGCGGGCTTCCCACCAGCGGTTGTAGGCGCTGCTGTTGCGAAAACTGATCAGCACCACCAGCGCCGAACCCAGTAACGTGAGAGGCATCAGCGGCAGGTTGATCTTGGCGTTGAGAAACAGCATGAAATCCACCGTGACGGCGATATCCCACAGCAACAGCCAGAACAGGGCCCAGCCTACGTAGCCCAGGGTTTTGATGATCAGGCGGTATTTTTCGACGATGGTGGCTTTCAAACGAGGACCTCGCAATAGGCGGTAAGCAACAGTGCCTAAGCTCGGACGCGGGTTTGGGGGCAAAGGTTCGTTTGCAAGGCAGCCTGCCGGAGCAGGCTGGCGCAGGCCGGGTTATTTCTTGTCGAGCAAACGAATGAGGGTGTCCACGGGTGTTGCAAACGGAATGTCAGTGCCGGTCGCCGGTTGCGTGGCCCTGAAGATGCTTTCGAGGATGATTTTGCGGTCGGCGTCGGCGGTCAGTTTTTCTTCCAGCATCAGCGACAGGTAGGTCTCGATGAAGATCACCCGTTCGTTGGCATCCAGCGCGCAATGGGAGTGGGTGTTGTATTGGCGCAAGGCCAGGCGGATCAGCACGCTGCACAAGGCCAGCAACAAAGCCGCGCCCACCAGGTTGGTGAGGGTCGTGGCCAGTTCGAGGCCACCGGCGCTGGCGGTGTCGACGATGATGGTCTTGGCGGCGGGTTCGGTTTTGGCGGCGTCGGCCAGTGCCTTGTCGACGGCGGCAGTGGTCGGCGTTGCAGCTTGTGCGGGAGCGCTGGCCAGGTTGTGCGGGGCCGTGTCCCGGGACATGTTGGCGATGCCGCCCATGGCGTAGTAGCCAAACACGATGGCCACGGTCAGGACCATTGAGCCGATGACCAGCTTGAGGCTGGAAGCCTTGCTCTGCTTGTGGTCGGCAGCTCGTTTTTTCCAGTACTCCACCGCTTTGGACAGGTCGACCTGGCTGGTGTACAGCTCTTTGGCGTTGACCAAGTGTTGCTCGGCGGCATGGATCGAACTGGAGGCGTCGGCCTTGAGGGTTTTCAGCGTGGCATGGAATTTCCTCAGGCGGTTGACCATCAGCTTCCTGGCCTTGATGGCCTTGGCTTTCTGGGTGTCTTCCAGCGTGTTGATGCGGGCTTTTGTCTCTTTGTCGAGTACGTCCAGTTTGTTCAACTGGCTGGTGATCGAGTGAGCGCGAATGGAGAGTTCCATGAGTCGGTCACGGGCTTCCTTGCTGTCCGAGTCTTCGGTAAAGGCTTGAATCCCGGCGGCATGCCCGGCGATTTGCTGGGCCATGGATTTTTCGTAGGCGAAGTTTTCGTCTCGTAAGAGGTCCTGAATCATCGGTACTTTGCCGATCAGTTGGCGCGGGTTGGGTGCGAGAAAGATCAGGGCAAAGGTCGCCGTGATATCGCCGAATTTCTCCCGTGTGTTCTTGATCAACTGGCCAGTACGGGTCTCTTCATCGAGATAGATCAGGGAGGGCGCCTCTGTCCCGTCAGGGGTCACTTCCGTAGGATTCTGACGGTAGAAGTCAACGATGGGATCATGAACAAGCGCCTCGAACAGCTCAGGGTTGTAGCCGGACAATTCGGGGCAGTGTTTTACCCATTGAAATTTGGGCTTCAGCCGGTCGAGTTGGGCAATGGTTTGTCTGGTCGATTCAGGATTATTGAAGAAGGTGGAAAGATCCATCTGTACTCTGCGCCATTCCGTTGATGATTGGATGATGGCACTTTAGCACTGACGACCGCCTCAGGTCTCACCGCAGTGGGCTATCCCGGCAGGCCAGACGCTTCATACAACGCCCGATAAGCCTTTACCAATTGCTCCAGACTGAACGCCAGGTTGCGCCCGCTGGGGTTGGGTAACACCCACACGGCTGCACCGCCGAAAGACTGCGGCTGCAAGCCCCAGGCAATCTCGCGCCGGCCCGACAGCGCGCTGTAGCCGGCCTTGCCCAGAAAGGCCACAAAGCCTGGCTGGCAGCGTCGGATCTTCTGTTCGAACGCCGCTGCGGCCTGCGTGAACTCATGCCGCGCCAACTCGCCTGCGCTCGCCGTCGGGCGCTCCACCACGGTGGTCAGGCCGCATCCGTAATGCAGCAGTGTGGGGCCGTCCTCCGGGCGGATTTCATGGGGAGTGAACCCGGCCAGGTGCACGGTGCGCCAGAAGCGATTGCTGCGATTGGCAAAGTGCTGGCCGAGGGCGGCGGAGCCCTTGCCGGGGTTGATGCCGCAGAACACCACGGCCAGGTGGTCGGTGAGGATGTCGTCGAGGCGGTCGTTCATGTCGGCTCTACCTGCAAGTGGCTCAGCAGCCACGCCGTGAAACTGCGCGCCAGCGGGTCGTGCTCGCTGTCGCGGTGGGTCAGCAACGCCCAGCTTGGGCCGCGAATCGTCGCCTCGACCAGCGGCGTGAGCAATCCGTCTTTTTGCGCCTGACGGCTCAGCAACTGGCTCACCAATCCAATCCCCAGGCCGGTACACACGGCATCGAGCAACAGGCCGGGATCGGAAAAATTCAACCCCTGATCCTGTTGGCCCACGTCGACCCCGGCTTCCACCGCCCAATGGCTCCAGTCCATTTCCCGTTCACCGTGCAGGGTGGTGCGCTGCGCAGCGGGCGTGTCCAGCAGGCGTGGATGGCAGGCCGGGAACAGACGGTCGGCATGCAGCACCTTGAAGCTGCATTCGGCCTGGGAGCTGATGTCGTCGCGCACGGCCAGGTCGATGGTCTGGCTGGCCATGTCGGGCACCTCGTCGGTGCTGAAGATCCACAGGTCCACCTCCGGGTGTTGCCGGCGAAAATCCGCAAGCCGTGGCAACAGCCAATGACGCGCGAAGGTCGGGGTGGTGTTGAGTACCAGTTGATTGGGTTTGCGGTACTGCCCCAGGCGCCGTACGCCCACGGCCAATTGCTGCAACAGGGCCTGGGTGGTGCTGAGGAAATCATGCCCGGCGTCGGTCAGGCTCACGCTGCGCCCGCTGCGGAAAAACAGCGGCTGTTCCAGGTACGCCTCCAGGCTGCGGATCTGCTGGCTGATCGCCGATTGGGTCAGGTGCAGTTCCTCGGCGGCCTTGTGGAAGCTGCCCAGCCGGGCCGCAGCTTCAAAGCCGCGCAGGGTGCCGAGGGGCGGCCAGTGGTGGAGCATGCTGATAAGTTCCTCTAATCAGTTTTGTGCAAAATCCATCGTTTGTCCGGCGTTTTAACCCGCCATAGCATGTACGCCAAGACTCCGTGGGCAGTTTTCACTGAACACAATGACTTAATTGATGGGGACTTGTCATGCAGCAGAATGCAATGCAAAGCAATGGTTGGTGGATGCCTGCGGAGTGGGCCCGGCATGCGGCGACCTGGATGGTCTGGCCGCATAACCGCGCCTTGTGGGAAACCACCTGGGGCGTGACCCTGGCCCAGGTGCAGCAGGATTTCGCGCGGGTCGCCAATGCGATCGCCCGCTTCGAGCCGGTGAAAATGGTGGTCGATCCGTCCGCCGTTGCCGGTGCCAGGGCCCTGTGCGCGCCCGGCATCGAACTGATCGAACTGGCCGTCAACGACAGCTGGTGCCGTGATTCCGGCCCGACTTTTGTCTGCCACCCGCAACAGGGACTGGCGGGTGTGAGCTGGCGCTTCAATGCCTGGGGCGGCAAGTCGGCCCATGACCTGGACGAAAGCCTGGCACGCCGGGCGCTCAATCACCTGGGGCTGGAGTGCTTCGGTACGCCCCTGAGTAACGAAGGCGGCGCGATCCATGTGGACGGCGAGGGCACGTTGATCACCACCGAGTCCGTGTTGCTCAACCCCAACCGCAACCCCGGTGTGACCAAAGCCGAGATGGAGGCGATTTTTGCGCGGCTGCTGGGCATCCAGAAGACCATTTGGCTGCCCGGCGACCCAGGCTACGTCACCGGCGACATGACCGACGGCCATGTCGATGGGGTCTGTGCATTCGCCCGTCCCGGTGTGCTGCTGGTCGATGCGACCCATGATCAGCGCTCTGTCTACGCCGAAGTGGTGCGGGAAAACCGCCGCGCCCTGGAACTGGCCACCGACGCCCATGGCCGGCGCTTCGAGCTGATTGAGTTGTATGAAGCCACCGACGCGGTCGACACCGAAGCCGAGGTGTTCTGCGCGTCCTACACCAACTTCTACATTGCCAACGGCGCAATCATCATGCCGGCCTATGGCGTTGCCGCCGACCAGGTGGCGGCCGACGTTTTGGCCGGGGCGTTCCCGGGGCGTGAGGTCGTGCCGGTGCAGATCAACCACCTGGCCCATGGCGGTGGCGGCGTGCACTGCATCACCCAACAACAACCTGCGTGGGTGAAGCCATGAGCCTTTTGACCATTGCGACAACCCAGATGCCCTGCACCTGGGACCTGCCGGGCAACCTCGATCGCGCCGAGCAGTTGGTGCGGGAGGCGGCGGCGCAAGGTGCCCAGGTGATTCTGTTGCAGGAACTGTTCGCCACGCCGTACTTCTGCATCGAGCAGCACCACAAACATTTGGCATTGGCCGAGGAGTACCCGCACAGCGGCGTGCTCCAGCGCTTCGCCGCGTTGGCCAGGGAGCTGAGCGTGGTGTTGCCCTTGAGCTGGTTCGAAAAAGCCGGCAACGCCTTCTTCAACTCCCTGAGCGTGGCGGATGCCGACGGGCGATTGCTCGGCGTATACCGCAAGACGCATATCCCGAATGCCATCGGCTATCAGGAGAAAGAGTATTTCAGCCCCGGCGACACCGGTTTTCGCGTGTGGGACACCGCCTTCGGGCGCCTGGGCGTGGGCATCTGCTGGGACCAGTGGTTTCCCGAAACCGCCCGCTGCCTGGCGTTGCAGGGGCCGAAGTGCTGCTGTTTCCCACAGCCATCGGCTCGGAACCCGGCTCTGCCACCCTCGATTCCCGCGACCATTGGCAGATGACCATGCGCGGTCACGCGGCGGCGAACCTGCTGCCGGTGGTGGCGGCCAATCGCGTCGGGCGCGAGGTGGCGACTACCGACCCCGCCTTGCACATGGACTTCTATGGCTCGTCGTTCATCTGCAACCACAAGGGCAAGCTGCTGGCCGAAGCCGACCGCGACAGTACCGGCGTGCTTGTGCACCGCCTGGACCTGGCCGCCATGCGCGAAGACCGCCTGACCTGGGGCATCTTCCGCGACCGTCGCCCGGAGATGTACGCCGGCCTGCTCACCCTGGATGGACGCCCCTCATGAAACGCCTATTGAGTTGTGTGCTGATGCTTGCGAGTGCCGGCGCCCTGGCCGAAGACAAAACCCTGAGGCTCTATAACTGGGCTGACTATTTTGCCGCCGATACCCTGGCGAAGTTCACGGCCGAGACCGGTATCCAGGTGATCTACGACGTAATGGACGGCAGCGAAACCCTGGAAGCCAAGCTGATGACCGGCGGCAGCGGCTATGACCTGATCTTTCCGGGCGACACCGTGGCCGAGCGCCTGATGCGCGCAGGCGCCCTGCAACCGCTGGATCCCGCCCGGCTCACGGCACTCAACGACATCGAACCGGGTTTGCAGAAGCTGCGCACCCACTATGCCCACTCGAACAAGGCCACGGTGCCCTACACCTGGGGCACCATCGGCCTGACCTACAACACCCGGCAGATCGAACAGCGACTGCCGAATGCGCCGGTCAACAGCCTCGACCTGTTGTTCAAGCCGGAGCTGGCGGCCAAGTTTGCCGATTGCGGTATCTCGCTGATCGACTCGCCGGACGAAGTGCTGGCGGTGGTCCTCAACTACCTGGGCCGCGACCCGCGCAGCGCCAAGCGTGAAGACCTGGCCGCCGCCAGCGAGCTGTTGCTCAAGGTGCGTCCATTCATCCGCAAGTTCCAGTCGCAGCCGGTGACCGACCTGGTCAACGGCAACCTGTGCCTGTCCCTCGGCTACAGCGGCGACATGACCCAGGCTCAGCGCGCCGCCGATGCCGCCGGCAAAGCGGTGACGTTCGGTTATCACATCCCCCGTGAAGGCACCACGGTGTGGATGGACACCCTGGCCATCCCGGTCGACGCGCGGCATCCGGACTACGCTTATGCGTTCATCAACTTTGTGATGCGCCCGGAAAACATGGCCGCCATCACCAACCTCACCGGCTACCCCACGTCCAATGCCAAGGCACGGCCCGCCGTGGAAGCGAGCCTGCGCGACAACCCCGATATCTACCCGGATGAGGCCACCTTCGACCGGTTGATCGCCGGCAAGGACATCCCCCAGGCGGACATGCGTGCGCGTATGCGGGTGTGGACTAAATTCAAGACACAGCAATGAACGATGCTTTTTGTGGTGAGCGGGCCTTTGTGATGAATGGTTTTTGTGTTCGCAAGCTTTTTTGTGGTGAGCGGGCTTGTCCCGCGCTGGAGTGCGTAGCGCTCCCGTTTTTTGGG
>NZ_JBSVWB010000021.1:0-94462 GCF_054071795.1 Pseudomonas sp. SDO5271_S396 | reverse complement strand
GATGGGAAGAAAAAGGGGGGTTGGGGGAAAGGGACTTGGGGGGAGGGCAAGGGGGAGGCGCCCCCCCCCCCCCCCCCCCCCCCCGCCAGAGCCCGTGAGAATGGAAAGCCACGAAATCGCTAATGGTATGCGGCCAGCATGGATCAGAGGGGCATACGAGCGAGGAATAATGGCGGTACATTCTGCCGCGGGGAAACCCTGAAAGTCATACGAGGTAAGCAACCTTAAATACCGAAACCATAATTATCCTGAAGTGGTACTATTAGTTACATCTAAAGATTGCTGATGCCTCACTAAAACTATCTACTTTAAGAATGCGGTTGAAAGCACACACTGAGATCGACCAGTCAAGCATCATTGTACGATTTTCCGTAAGGACAAAACGAATTGGGCCAGTTTATCTAAGTGCCTAGAGCTCCTAAAATGCTGCTTATAACATGAGGGAACGGTATCAGTAGCTAACATCAAGCCAATCACCGACCTGTGGTATAGTAAAAAAATCTGTGTATACCGATGCCGATTATACGGAAGTCGACACGCAGTATGAGGATTTGACCGAGCAGCTATCTGGGAGGACGGACGACACCGTAACTATTCGAAATAGGGAGTGGAGCCTGGCCCCTAAAGCGAAGCGTAGTAGTGGGTGCTTGAGACATATACGCAAACTAGGACAAAGCTCAAAAGTCGGTTTCGGGGTAAGGAGAAGGGTCAGGTCAGCCATATGAATGTGCGACTTTTCGGATTGACCTAACACGTTGATTGCGCCGTACATCCCATGAGCGGCAAGTAAGCAGCTGTTAGGCACAGGTAAGTGGCGCCGGTAAACGCGCAAATCGCGCCGAAAAGTGGGGGTGATAACCATGTACAGCCTATCGGACGCTTCAAATTGATAACGCTCTGCGTTAGCGCGCTTAGGCTGAAATCGCGGATTTTATCGGAGCTCCCCTAGTTCCAAATACGGGCCTACGAAATCAAGGTGTGCAATCTAACTGCAAAGACTGGGTATTAGCGGTGTCTAAAATTCATTGAAGACGTTTGTTTGAAAACCGATACATTATCTAAAAATCAATAACGCACAGTAAAATGTTGGTACATAACTGTTTTTTGGGGGATCCCTAATGAAACTAGGTACATTCTGCACACTAGCCATAATATGTGTACTAACCGGTTGTTCAACTCCTGTCGCACCACCAGCAATTGTGCTACCAGATACTGTTCTGGGCATTTCTATGAACCGCACTAAAGAAGACTTCATACCGACTGGCGATCAGATTTCTATAGGAGTGATACTTAGCGAAAATACCCAAACCAATCTAACGTATCTACGACAATACCATAACAGCGCGGGTACTGGCTTCGGCAAGAATCTCCTAGTAGAGTCGATTCGTGACGCGTACATATCAACGTCAGACCCTCATCTGGCGGTAGACTGGCTGAAGGCCTCTCTTCGACGGGAGTTCGGCCAAGTGAAAGAATATCCGGATGTGCTGAGCCTAAAAGCAGCGAAACCCGATATTTTGGTAGTGGTCGACTTTCGTTTTCAACTTATCACCTCTCGAAACTCCGAAATTAAGGCGAATGTAGCGGCACATTTCTACGATAGAAGCTACAATCATCTCGGAACGGCAAAAGGAAGTGATGAAAAAATACTCTCTCCGATTTGGGCGGGCAACAAACGCACTGAGGAAATTGTTTCTGACATTAATGAGCAAAAGAATGTGCAAATCAGCGCGCTACAAAAATTTGATCGTTCCCTGAAAGACTTGTTAGCGCATAAGAGTGATAAGTTCTAAACAATTAGTGCCTTTTTTCACGAGCACGGTAAATGCCTGTTACTTCAAAAATATTGCAAAGCTGCGCCTTAACGATTGAGAAGGATCGTTAAAACTACAAGCTCAAAAAATTCACTGTTAGCTCCAACGACGCTCGAAATCATTCCTCAAAAAGTGGTCAGTTAAGGCATCAACGAAAACTCTGACCTTGTTAGGGAGGTACCGCCGTGTCTGATAGGCGATATTCATAGTAAGGCGCGGCAAGTCCCAATCATTAAGTAATGTAATAAGCTCTCCATTCTCAATATGATCATAAATAGCATATTTTGGCTGTGCCAAGATACCCATTCCATGCAAAGCAGCATTAATGGCTATTTGGCCATCATTCGTACGCAACGAAGGGTTAAGATTCACGATTACTTTTTGATTACCCTTTTCAAAAGGCAACTCATTAGGATTGTTCGCATAACTGTAAATTAACATTTTATGTTTGGTTAGATCCTCTGGTATAACAGGCATACCATACGTAGAGAGATATTCTCGAGAGGCAGCAAGAACTCGTTTTGTTACAGCAAGCTTTCTGATGGTCAAATTGCTGTCTGCTTCAAATTCACGTGTACGAATTGCCAAATCCACATTATTTTCCACAACGTCTAAGTACTGATTAGCTGCGATAATATCGACACTAATATCTGGATAGGCTTTATTAAACGCAGGTAAAAGCGGCTCAATATGCAACAAGCAAAAAGAAAGGGACGCAGTGATTCTTAATGTTCCACGAGGATTACCAACCGCATCCTTTGCAACTGCTTCAGCCTCGCCTAGGTCGGACAAAACGTCCTTGCAACGACGATAAAATTCCATACCGACCTCTGTCAACGCAAGGGAGCGGGTGGTGCGATGCACCAGGCGCACTCCGAGCCGCGTCTCAAGCATGCTTAGGTGGCGGCTAGCACTGGATACCGGTAGGCCCAGGACGTCAGCAGCACGACTAATGCTTGCTGCCTCTGCCACGTGTACAAAAAGTTCAATTTCGCGAAAACGGTCCATGCCAGTATTCCACTGAGTAGAAAGGTGTTTGCCAGAACTCTGTCTGTTTCTGCGTGTTTAGAAAGAATAACATTGCGGTGCGCCTTGCAAAAGAGCTACTCGCGAGTCATTGCAAATGATGTATCTTACAAAAACTACAGGAGGCAACAATGATATGCGTTAAGCACCATGTGCTCATCGGAGGCTTTCTGAGCTATATGTTCGATGCATTAGAGATAGTTATACTGGCCATTGCGCTACCTTCAATCATAATCGATACAGGGATATCGCGGACAGACGCGGGGCTGCTAGTAACAGCTACTTTATTAGGGATAGGCCTGAGTAGCGTTACAGTCGGATGGATGTCAGATAAATTTGGAAGAAGGCGAGCCCTCCTGTCATCGTTAACCTTCTTTGGATTATGCACCTGCATTATGGCAGAGCTTCACTCCTGGGAACAAATGTTAGTGCTAAGGTTCGCCGCAGGACTCGGGCTCGGTGGTGTCTGGAGCATTGTGTCCGCTTACATCTCCGAAACCTGGCCAAAGGAGAAACAGGCTAGAGCCACGTCGTTAGTGTTGAGTTCATTCCCTCTAGGCGCCGGGTTTGCCGCAGTGCTCTCAGCGCTTATTTTACCTGATTACGGCTGGAGAGCACTGTTCTTCACCTGCGGTGTTTCTACGATCATTCCAATCATATACGTTTTCTATTTTGTACCAGAATCGCCAAAATGGATTTCCGAGCGTGACGTCACTGCGACCGTTGAAAACACTTCTGGGCCACTTGAGATTTTCAGTGGAAATTTTTTGCGCCAGACAATGTTCGCCACGTTATCAGCATCATCTTCACTCCTCGCGTACTGGGGGGTAACATCTTGGTTACCAACCTACTTGGCAGCAGAGCGAGGCTTTGATCTCAAATCAATGTCGGGATATTTATTTGTATTGAACGCATCCACATTCATAGGTTATTTGATTTTTGGTTTTTTTGCAGACCTTTATGGAAAGCGTTTATTAGTCGTGCTTTCACTGCTCGCGACCGCCATGGTTCTTCCATTCTTTGCGTATGCTGAAGATCGAGCGACCCTCATGGCGCTAGGAGTTACTTACGCTTTCTTTCTGGTGTTCCCAGGGCTTTATGGCTCCTACTTTGCGTCACTATATCCGATTCATATCAGAACGACTGGTGCAGGATTTTGTTTCAACATAGGTCGTGGCATTTCAGCGCTGGCACCGTTTGCGCTGGGTTCTCTTTCGAACCAGATCGGCTTTTCATTGGCACTTTGCCTATGTGCGGCGCTTTACTGCGCCGGAGCAATTTTCGCGTTTTTTTTGCCCAGCAAGCCAAGCTGGTAAACCGAAGAGCTCTATAAATCAATTAAATTTACGAAACCCCATAATGCAGCTTAACCCGGTCCGTTTACCGTCAATGGGAACATAAACGAATTTAACGTCCACTTATTTAGTCTGTTCAAAACGATAATTTTTTTGCAAATCATCCGCAGGCTGATCAAGAATTAACGAGCTTTCAGCTCCCCAAAACAATACTAAGGATTCAGCGATGAAAAAAAATAGTAACTCAAACTATGAAAGTACGTTATTAGAAAATTTTACATATGCAACGTTTCCACAACGTGTTCTATTCGGTGCTGGACGCTTAAGCGAACTCCGCGCAGAAATCGATGTTTTAGGGTTTACACGTCCGTTACTCATTAGCACACCTCGCCAGAGGCCACTGGCCGAAATGGTGAGTGTAATCCTCGGAGCCCAAAGGGTGGCAGGTATCTTTGACCGCGCGGCAATGCACGTTCCCCTCGAATTAGTGCGTGAGGCATGTGCGTTAGTGAAAAGAATAGGAGCTGATGGTCTAATCACCATCGGTGGCGGTTCTACCATAGGTTTGGGAAAAGCCATTGCCCGTGAGTTAGGCATTCCAACGGTAGCGATTCCCACAACGTATTCAGGGTCGGAAATGACCGCGATATACGGTATAACTGAGGCTGGGATAAAAAAAACTGGCACAGATCCAAAAGTATTACCTCGGACCGTTTTGTACGACGCTGATTTGACTTTAGAATTACCGATAGACATTAGCATCACCAGCGCCTTGAACGCTATTGCTCACGGCGCTGAGGGTCTGTATGCCAAAAATCGAAATCCAGTCACGAATATAATGGCTGAAGCGGGTATAGCCGCTCTGGCTCGCGCAATTCCCAAATTCCGCAAAAATGATGGCAACTTCTGCAGCACTGGTGAAATGAGAGTTGCACGTTCCGATGCACTCTATGGGGCTTGGTTATGCGGGGGTGTACTTGGCAGTGTGACAATGGCCCTCCACCACAAACTGTGTCATACCCTCGGTGGCAGTTTTAACTTACCACATGCTGAAGTTCATTCCGTCATTCTGCCACACGCACTCGCCTATAACGCAGAAGCCGCGCCAGAGGCGATGGAAATTATCGCACGGGCCATCGGCTCCGAAAGTGCCCCTGCCGGAATATACGATTTAGCTTCAAAAAACGGCGCGCCAACATCACTTCGGGATATTGGCATGCATGAATCAAATCTTTCACTGGCTTGCGAGCTAGTTCTGAGTAATCAATATCCAAATCCACGCCGACTCGAAGCCGAACCAATACACCGGCTACTCCGCGACGCATTTGAAGGTAACGCACCCTCTCCTACTACATGATGACGAACATAAAACATCAAGAATAATTCGAAATACTCAGCGTAGAATTCTCACCCAAAACTAGTGCTTCAACCACCGAAAAAGGTAATACAAAATGAGCCGTATTTATTCTATCGCGATTTTAATTGGAAGCTTAAGAAGAGACTCTACTAATCGAAAGATTGCTACCGCACTTAATGAACTGACAGCCGGAAAACTGACCCTCAACATCGTGGAAATCGGAGACCTGCCACTCTACAACCAAGATTTAGATGGAGATACTCCACCACCCTCTTACACATCATTTCGAAATGCACTGTATAACGCTGATGGCTTCTTGTTTATAACGCCGGAATATAATCGATCAATACCAGGAGCGTTAAAAAACGCTATTGATGTAGGATCACGGCCTTACGGCAAAAGTGCGTGGGGTGCCGCAAAACCCGCCGCCATCATTACTACTTCGCCTGGTCAAATCGGTGGGTTCGGAGCGAATCATCATCTTCGCCAGTGCTTCGTTTTTCTTAACCTACTATGTATGCAGCAACCCGAGGCCTATCTAGGTAATGCAGGTAGTTTCTTCGATGAAAACGGAATCCTGAATGAAAACATCAAGTCCTTTTTACAAAACATAATGGACGCTTTTTTCACTCATATCGAGTCCTCTTTAAATTCATAATATGCCGCGAAAACACCCCTAACACGCGACACTTAAGGGCGATAGTACCACAAACATCTGACTGACTTACCCTCTTCAACTCATGAAATTCTGTGGACACCAAAGTCGCCCTTAATTACACGCAACGCTTAAAAGCTATACACTTAAAAGCCTAGAGCACGAAACACAACGCACGTAAAAGAGATCACGTCACAATCAGCTTTCAAATTAAAAATTGGATACTTCATATTTTTTGAGTCAACACATCAACCCTGCCCCCCTTCCCTTACCACAAACTTAAGATTTGAGGATTATCATGAACACTACTGAACAAATCGAGTCAACTATTCGCGCTTTGGAAAACAAGCGCTATGATGCAGTAATGAACAAAAATCTTGAGGAGCTCGCCAAACTTGCACATCCAAAACTTTCCTACGCTCATTCTTCTGGCGGAGTAGACACTTTAGAAGAATACCTTCAAAAAATTAACACAGGCTTCTATGTATACAAAAAAATCGAACATCCAATTGATTCTTTTACCATCCTAAACAATATAGTATTGGTTCGCGGAGAAATGAATGGAGAGATAATTGTAGGGGGTGAAAAGAAAACTCTAAAAAATAAAACACTGACTGTATGGGTATATATAGCTGAAGAGTGGAGGTTCCTTTCATACCAACCAACGCCAACTATCCGAATGCCATTCATATCATAAACAACTCCCGAGCCACATTATGATGCTTTTTTAGACTTTATGGCGATGGACACACGCTCATACCCATTGCCATATTTAATATAACCCACCCAATTGCAAATTTTAGCGGCGAGAGAGAGCCGATCTTCACTCAGCGCATCCAATAACGCTCGTAGCGTTCTTTTTGAAATCTATTTGCCAGAAACTCAATAAACAACCTCGTTTTTGCAGGCATATAACGCCGCTCTTGAAAGGCTATATTTATAGTCAACGTGGGAAGACTCCAGTCGTCCAGCACCGGAACTAAACGTCCTGCTATTAAATCGTCATGAACTATATATTTCGGCTGCACGAGGATGCCCGCACCAAAAATTGCCGCGGATCGTACAATCTGGCCATCGTTAGTTTCTAGAGTCGGATCTATCTTTATAGACTTGCTCACCCCTTCTTTCGAAAAATTCAAAATCCGAGGTTGATATGCATGGTTATATAAGAGCATATCGTGATTGTACAGATCTTCCACATCCGTAGGAGCACCTCGACTTCTTAGGTAGTCAGGGGAGGCGGCAAGTATTCGGCGAGTATGTGCTAAACGTCGAATAGTTATGTTTGAGTCTATCTCAAACTCCCTTATCCTTATAGCCAAATCAATACCACTATCGATGATATCGCAATAATGATTCTCCCCAAGAATTTTAACATTTATTTTTGGATAAGCCCTTTTAAATTCAACCAACAGTGGTGAAATATGAAGCATCGCGAAAGAAATTGATGACGTAATTGTTAAAGTACCCATTGGCTCAACTAACGAAGTAGTGAGAGACGCCTCAGCATCACGAAGTTGACCTAGCAGGCTCTTACAGTGACTGTAAAACTCATGCCCTGCCGGAGTAAGCGATAATCTTCGCGTATTCCGTTCTATTAGCCTCACACTTAAACGTTTTTCCAGTGCGGCGAGGTGACGCGTAGCTGACGCTGTAGATATATCAAGCAACTCTGCAGCTTTACTCAACGTACCCAATTCTGCAGTATGAACGAGTACTTCGAGTTCAGTTAGTCGATCCATATCTTGACTCCTTACAGACGGCTTGCTGCTTCAGATGTGAAATTGACAATTTCGATTTTACTATTTTATTTGCGTGATGGACACTATAATTTATTAGAGCTTTTTCAAACTGCTTTTCCGATAAAACATTATTTACCCACCGAAACGACGAATCAGCAATTTAACAAAAATATTAGTAGGAGTGGCCTCATGCGAAACCTAGATGAACAAACCATCACCCAAGCTGTGCTTGCGCGTAATGCAAGCACTGAAGATCACCGCCTTCATCAAGTGATGACTAGCTTAGTTCAGCATATGCATTCTTTCGCAAGAGAGGTTAATCTTACTGAGGGTGAATGGCTTAAAGGTATAGAGTTTCTCACTGCGATAGGCAAGATATGCTCCCCCACAAGGCAAGAATTTATTTTGCTTTCCGACACTCTAGGTCTCTCCACGCTAGTCGTCGCTCAGAATCATAAAAAGCCAGAAGGCTGTACTGAGGCAACGGTATTTGGCCCTTTCCATGTCACTGGCGCCCCCCGCTATGAACTCGGTGCTGATATCAGCAACGGAATGCCAGGAACTTCTTGGTGGGTCAGCGGAGTGATTCGGAATCTAGATAACGAGCCAATCCCTTATGCGGAGTTAGAGGTTTGGCAGGCAGACGATCTTGGATTCTATGATGTACAAAACGTTGAATTTACGGAATATCAAGGCCGTGCAGTATTGCGTGCTGACGCTCAAGGAGCCTACCGATTTCGGACCATAGTTCCTAACGCCTACCCGATTCCGCATGATGGTCCAGTTGGAGTAATGTTAAAAGCTCTGAATCGTCATCCTTGGAGGCCTGCCCATTTGCATTTTATGATTTCGGCTAAAGGTTATGAGCGTTTAGTGACGCATGTGTTTCGCGAATCCGGTAAATACTTAGACTCTGATGCTGTTTTCGGTGTCCGTTCATCCCTCATTGCCGAGTGGCAATACCATGGCACGGGAGTAACGCCCGATGGTCGAAACTCTGACACCCCCTATTACACTTTAGAATTTGATTTTGTACTCAATGCGACAGGCCTGGAACAGTGAATGACACAAAAACCACTCGACAAATCAAACGATGCCATCAACATTACAAAAAACTTACTGATCTATAATTGTTGAGTTGTGATCGCCAACCATTTAGGCTGGCTTTCCTGCCTATCACTGCAATGTCAACAAACGTGTCCTACTAAACTCCGAAGACCACTAAGATTGAGTTTAACGAAGTATACCACTGAGCATCCACATAAGGCATACGGACAATCCTCCACAACTCTTAGATTATAAAAAATATACAGATAAAATTGCTAACAAATACTAATAATTCCAGATTCATATACTTATTTAAAGAGGAAAATATAAAATGAATATGAATATCCCCCCTGCCATCGGAGAACTATGGAAAAGTCAAGGCGGTGTTTATGCTGGCGTGATACGTGGAGAGATAGGGAAACTGGATTATCATTTAATTATACCAACACAGTGGTCTCTAGTTAATAAAATATCTGCTTATGGTGGTTACGACATCGATGAGCCAAAAGCTGCTAGTCGTTTTGACGGACTCGCTAATACGCGTTATTTAATTAATAGCGCTCAAGGAAATCATCCAGCTGCTAGGTTATGCGCTGGCTTGGTATTGGAGAGCCATAATGATTTTTACTTGCCATCAATTAATGAGCTCGCGCTATGTATGGCTAACGTTCCGGATTTGTTTGAAAAAAAATGGCATCTAAGTAGTTCACAGCTTTCAGCGACACACGCATTGGCACTATCTTTCGACGGTGGTTCCCAGATCGGACTAGACAAATTCCTTGAATTACAGGTCCGACCAGTTCGAAAGTATACTCTTGATTATCTTTTCAGCGAAAAAATTCAGGGTGCGAAATTAGTTTAATCCAATACAACCGAAAAATCTTCCGATCACGCTTAATTTCACTTCGCTCTAGCATACGCGAATAACTATTAAGCATAATAGACCCGCTACGCACTAGAGAAGCTAGTTGACTCTAAGCTCAGCAGTTACAAATTCCACAAATTCTCGCACAATTGTAGATCTTCGCATATTAGGGTGATAAAGCATCCAAAGATCATGCCCAAAGTTTGTTGGTGGACCATCAAGCTTTACTAAAGATGCCCTAGCATTACCGACAAAACACGGTAGATAGCCAATACCAAATCCGGATTCGATGCTGTCTGCAAGCGCCAATACGGAATTAACCGAAAAAGTTATTCGTTCAGCCGACACATTTTTTTTAACAAATTTTGCTGAACGCAGTGAGGAAAGGTTATCGCAGAGCGTAACCCAGTCACATTGAAATAATTCAGTATCTCGCGGCTGGTGGGAGTTGATGTAGTCTAGCGCTCGTCCGTACAAAGCCCATTCAGTACGCCCTAAGCAGCGCCCCACTAAGTTCTCCGGTGGCGCATCAGTCGCTCGCAAAGCTAAATCGGAATCGGAAGTTGATAAATTTAAAGCGCTATTATCAATTGTTACTTTTACTTTAATTTTTGGCTTCCGTAGTTTGAATATCTCGAGCATCGGCATTAATATATGGAAAAGTAATGTATCATTTGTGGTCAAGCGAAGCTCGCCTGCAGGGTGAGCGTTTTGGTTAGACAAACTTTGCACCACACCGTCGATGTCCTCATCTATTCGATGAGCAAGCTCCACAATCGCGATACCAGCAGCAGTGAGCTCATAACCTCCTCTGTGGCGCTGGAAAAGAGGCGTTGCCAGCTGAATTTCAAGCTGTCGTAGTCGCCTGAATACTGTCGAAGAATTGACTGCAAGTCTCGTCGAAGCCCTCGCTAAACTTCCTGTTTCAGCGACGGCCATGACGAGCTTTAGATCGTTCCAACCTAACCTGTGTGAAAGACTACTCATCATGCCCCACATTCAGAATGTGAATAAACCTAGATAGTAGAGCATGTTCGACATATCTGTGTAGTATTTTATGGTCATATTTTCAGCCTTAAACGACATACGAGATATTAACATTTAGCTTATGATTCCAGTAATTCCCCCGCTGCAGCGCGAATTCGCCGGGCCGAGTTCTGAGCGTCATTGATTATTCTAGTCTCGTCGTAACCTATGAGCCGCCCACCACGCTTCACAATTTTACCGTCAACAATAACCGTATCCACATTATTGGCTGTTGCGCTTTGAACTACTGCAGTCTCGAAATTGCTGACTGGTGCTATATTTAAATCATTCGATCTAAGCATGATAATATCAGCGCGTTTACCCTCGCTAATAGAACCTACCATGTCGCCTAATCCGAGCGCAATCGCTCCATTAAGTGTAGCCATCTGAATTACTTCATGCACACTGATTTTACTAGCACCGGAATTTTCCGTTCCTACCCAAGGGACACCTAAATTCCATGTAAATCGCATCATTTCAAACATGTCCGGCGGAGCGATTGAAGTAGCATCGGATGAAAGAGATATACAAAGTCCTGCTTCCCGCATCTTCATAATCACGGCTCGCGCATCTCCCGTGCTGCTCAGCCTGAGCTCCGAATGAGTTGCTATCGTGATTGGCGTTTTGGTCCTGGCCATGGCTGCAAGATCGTCGTTACTGGCAGATATGTAGTGTGCAATCAAAAAGTCCGGCCCGAGGTATCCGCGACGCTCGTATTCAACCGCATCTGCTGTGTTAGGAGTTTCTTGCGGTGCATGGATGGCTACTGGAAGCCCTACTCGCTTCGCATACTCCATCTCCTTATAAAAAGTTGCCTTGTCGCTTTGAAGTGTACCTCTTAGATTTAACCCCAGGTGCACCATCCCTTCAAATTTGTCATTCCTGCCGAACCATTGACTTTGAACCCTATCAATATCGTTGTAAGGGTTTACTTTATCAGGCCCGAGACGATCAACATGGCCGTATGAGTATCTGGCCCTCATGTGAGAATTTTCGAGGGCCTGTAACTCTGCATCCGCATGTTCGGGCGACCTAGTATTATGGGACCAGTTATGTACCGTTGTAGTTCCCCCATTCACTAACTCTACCGATGCCAACATAACACTGTTATAAAAATCAGTTGGCGTGTAAAGTGCTGAAGTAGCAAACTTTGCGGGATAGTAAGAAAACCCTTCTTTCCTAGCCGTAAAGCTTCTCCCAATAGCGCTCCACATATGATAGTGCGAATTAACAAAGCCAGGCATTACTATCATGTTCGTTGCGTCGATAATATCGGCATCTTTTTCTGTAAGGTTTTGCCCTACACGTTCGATTATGCCATTTCTAATCAGTATATCGGCGTTGGGAAGAGTTCCGATATCTGGATCAACCGTAATAACCGCCGCATTTTTTATCAAATATAATCCGCGCTTAATTTGTTTTTTGCTGCTGATCCTGCTGGGCTTACCCAGCGCAGTTGTAGAAAAAAGGGGACCTGCGAAGCTAGCAAGTGCACCTACGCCTATGATTTTCGAAAAATTTCTTCTACTAAAATTCATGCTATATCTCTTTTTTAGATTTATTGGATATAAATGAAATCAACCAAACGATTGCATGAGGTCATAGAGCTTAAAACTCAGCTATCCTTTGATGGCGTTCCACCGTATTTATACACTAGATGTGATCTCTCAAATTTGCATTTCTGCAATTTTCGTTTTGCATTAATGTAGGACGCGACTTCGTGATCAAGGAACTGCTATACCCTCCCTATCTCTGTGGAGGAATCACAGCACCGCCCACGGAAAGGCGCAGCACGCTGATATAGACACATTTAGATTCTCGAAATCGGGTGGTACCGAACCGTGGCATGCATCTAGTATCAGGTCAGCATCCAGGCGGCTTACAACACAACAAAACTTCGACCGAGCTTTCAATCAGGTATGTCAAATGCATCATGCATCCTCCCGTCGATAAGTGACCGTTAATACTGTTTCTATCCGACCAGAGATTTTCTCCGACTCACACTTTGATTGGGGAGGTTTATGACTCGGGACGTGGCGAAAAACAACGCTTTACCTATGAAACACAACGCAATCAGCACGCTGTATTTAAACTAACGCTGATGTGGTACTCGAGCAATGGGGCATACATGAAACCAGTGAAATGGTAGAACAACGTACGACCATCTTATCCCCGTTCGGGGTCGGCCTCAGGTCAGCAGCAAAATTCTTAGTCCGCAATCTGCCTCCAATAGCTGCAGGGTGATTTTTCCAGTTTGGTCAACACACAGACTTTGGCTAGCACTTTATTCGGAGGCACAACAATGATCTGCGGCGTCAAAGCATCCGATTCAGCATGCGGCTTGAGCGAAATCTATCAAGGCCCAATTAATTGAACGCGGATCGGAAGCGGCAGATCGAGAAAATGGAGAACAGAGTAGCTTGGCAGATGTGACAACTACATTTACAGGAGATGAAACCTTCCGACCAAACACCTTTTCGGCACAGTGATTTGAAGTGACAACCCCAACCCAAACGACACGAAACCAGACTCATTGACTGAACAGTGAGCGACCACCGAGTCGTGCTTCGAGAAAGAGTTTGATCTCTACACGGTACAAGTGGGGCGCCCCTCAAAGGCATTGCGTAGCAGCACACTAAAAGCATTTATTTCAAGGCAGCGCAGATTCACATGCTCTCTCATCATGACTAGTTCCCGCGCGCGTATTAGATCTGATTCTCGCATGCCAATATCGCGTAAGGCTGTAGGGGCACAGTTACTGTATGCCAGGTCGTACATTCCCTGAGGAGCATGTGGCGCGCTGATGGCATTCGCAATCTTATCCATGGCTTCTGGCTCGATGACTTCGTTGTAGGCTAGCACGTGAGGGACAATCACTGAATTAACATCAACATAAGATAAGTTGAAGCCTCGACAAAGTGTCTGGCACAGTTGGTAATGCAGGGGCATCGTAACTTTATTGCGCACACTTCCACATAACCAGGCACCATAAAGTGCATTGGTGCGTGCCGCCAGAATATCGCCCATTTCACTGAAACCGTCACCGTACCTACGCAATTCAGGTATCGCACGAGCAATGGCTTTTATACCAGTTTGTGCCATCAACTTAGTTACTGGATCACGGCTTTTTGAATATAGACCTTCGGCCCTATGAGCCATGGCGCTAATAGCGCTAGAAATGCTAAAATCTATAGGTAAATCAGAGGTCAACTCTGGATCATACAAAACTGTGCGAGGCAAAATCTCGTTACTTGATATAGTTTTTGTAGTTTTCCCGTCACTTAAGTCGAACGCATGAATCATTTCTGATCCAGCGTACGTTGTTGGAATTGCTAGAGTGGGTAAATTTAACTCTAGGGCAATAGATTTACCGATATCAATAGCTACGTCGCACCCTATGGTAACTACTCCAATCGCTACACATTTCTTTGCCAAATAACATGCTTCGCGGACATTTTCGGTAGATATATTTGTTGTAGGCTGGTCAAAAATACCCGCCACTTGTTCGGAGCCGATTGTTACCTTTACTAATTCAGCGAGTGCTCGCAGGTTAGACGTGTAAAGAATCAGTATTCGCGTAATCCCCAATGCATCAATTTCAACTCTCAGTTTCCTTATACTGCCTGCGCCAAAGACAACACGCTGTGCATATTTTTTGTGGTCAGAATCTGCTACCGAACGCTTTTCGCTGCTGTGGTGATCTAAAATTTCCACTATGCACTCTCTGAATCCACAATTAGTGCCAGTTTGGGATCTTTGCGCGAAATGATCGACGCCCTCTCACGATGGGGCTAAATTCTTATGGCTGGTCACGTCAAATCCAGTGGATACCTTGCCTTGATTATCTGAACATTAAAAATATCGAACCAACTAACCCATCAGGTCTTCTGTCTTAGCAAATCCCTCCATTGACGAATTTCACCCATCAGAGAGGAAACGATGATTAGCGCAGCCTTATGAAACTCCCGTGTTAACGATTATATTTTTTGCCCGCTCTCCATTCAATATATTACTCACGTCGAGCCTTATCCCGAGAAACTGTGAGGACACTAGCTCGGCTTTAAACACTATTTTGGAGCCCACAGAGGATCTTTCGCGATTAAAGTAGTAGCCCAGTCGGCAAAAGTCCGAACTCTTGCCGAAAGGTCACGGGTCGCGGGATATACCAATGAGACAGGCAAGCTCGCCATTTGCCAATCAGCTAACACTTCGACCAGACTTCCTATTCTAAGATGTGAATCGGCTTGCGCCCTAGGAAGAAACGCCACACCTAGTCCCGCCACAGCGGCTGCAGCTGCAGCTGCGCCGTTGTTGAAATACACCGTTGGAGGGTGATCAAGTGTGAAACGTTCTTCTCCGCGCATAAGTGTAGGCAGATGTCGCCTGTTAGTCGCCGGGAACTTGAAGCCTAGGTGTTTATGCTCAGCAAGATGGGAGGGGGCATCAAGGTTCGGGGCGCGAACCAGATAGGAAGGAGCAGCGCAAAAACAGTAACGCATCACTCCAATTGGGCGGGAGATCAGATTTTGATCCGAAACGCGCCCGACGCGAATGGCGCAATCCACGCCCTCCTCTACAAGATCTATGACGCGCTCATTGCAACTGATCTCCAGGTGTATCTCAGGGAACCTGGCAGCGAAGTCCGGTAATGAGGGAGCTATCAACAAAATACCTACTGGGGACGGCATTTCGATCTTGATATGGCCGCGAATTGCGTTGCGATTTCGAGAAACAGAAGCTTCAAGCTCGCTGACGTCCTCCAGGACAATTCGAGCGCGGCGGTAGTAGGCCGCGCCTTCGGCAGTCGTGGAAACCTTCCGGGTCGTCCGATGCAGTAACTTTATGCCCAGTAGGTTCTCTAGAGCCTGAACCTGACCGGAAATCGTCGTCTTGGCCAGATTCAACGACTCAGCAGCGCGACTGAAACTGCCCACTTCAACGATTCGACAAAATGCTCGCATCGCTTCCAATCGATCAAATGCCATTGTACGGGTTTCCGTAAAAACAAAATGTATCGACCCAGTTTATCTGAGTATCGTTTTTTTCTAAAGTACACGTATCCACAGCTTGATCGAACACCCAGCCCATACGTAGAAACCGCTGTGCATCTTTCTAACGTTAAGACCAACGAGGACATAGGTACATAAACACTTCGATTGGATCAGGTTGCCTCACTAATAGCACTGAGATACACAGTCTAGATTAACCGTTGTACGTAGTCATCGTACGCTAATGACATACCGTGAGCACGGCTGAATTCCACGGGACCTGCTGCTCGTCATACACGCAAAAAAGAAGCCTAATAACGATTATCAGCGCGCTATTATTGACTCATAACCATGAACCTTACCAACATCACAATAGAGATAACATTACGTTAATACCGTCCGGACAAAAATCCAGAACTACGACCCCGTAAATTTTTTTATTTGAATGCATCTTCCCTCTTTAAACCTAACACTTTCCCTCAGGAGAGGTTTCCCGTACTCGCTTATTGAGTCTTAATTACACAGCTACCCCAAGTGCATATCTAACCTAAATTTTATCTGGCGCTTCATTGCGCGTCAAACCTGAGGAAACACCATGAAAAACTTTGCGAAGATTATTTCAATGCTAATTTTAACTCTCCCATTTTTCGCACATGCTTCTGACGGCGCGGAAGCACTGCAGATGTCTCATGAAAGGACTAGGGCATTTTTGCTCAACAACAGGCGGAAACTGCGAAGCACGAAGGGAAAGTGCGCGAAAAGACTGAACAAGAAAAAAAGAAGCTACTAGCACCAATCAATCGACTGACGAGAAATCCCCAAATTGAAAACTAGTCTACTCGTAAATACATATTAGCAATGTACTCTTGTGCGTGCCAACTTAATGACCATTAACGGAGTTTTCGCGACTACATTGTTAATCAGTGGTTACCGTATGGAGCCCGATCAAGCCCCCTTCCCTGTCGCGGTGACCAGAGCATCCCTTCAACGGTAAGAACCTGGGATAATTTCAATGGGCGAGTAGGTGCAATTGAAACAGTAGAGATTCTCCCTCGTGCTGATGGCGACATCACTCAGCCAGCTTACCGGGAAGGCAGTGAGGTCAAGAGCGGTGACTTGCTTTTCGTCATCGACCAACGCCCTTATTGCATCGAGATTGGGAAATTGCTCGACGGCTTTGACGAACACGGCCGCGCTCGAACGAAAGGAGAGGAAGTGGAACAGCTTCCAATTGCGGTGCAATTCGTCGAACGTTGTCTGGATGACAAGCATATCTCGAATGAGCGGCGAGCCCTCGAACGTGAAACCGCTGAGAATAGTGTCGATAGTCGCGCCTCGTATGAGCGTCGACATCATATGGGGCTTCTGGCGCAGAATCTCCGTTAGGGCATCGGAGATCGTCGGATGGGCGATCGTCCATTTTAATCCGGGAAGATTCAAGAACGAGCCTTTCAGCTCAGCGAAACAATCCTCAATCTTAGTGAGAGTGTATCCAGTCAGCTCAGCGACCGCCTGTGCGGCCGAAGCGTCATGATCGCTAGGATCGAATCAGGCCTGATGGACATACACGAGGATGAGCGCGGCCTGCAGCTGATAATCTAAAGCGCTCTGTCGGCTCCTTCATAAAGCGTACGAGTGAGCTTCGCGGGGCGCTAGGCCCTTGTTGAAGCTTGGATCGCCAAGAGGTTCGGCGATCCAAGGGAGAAAATCGCGAAGCGCAGCGAAAACGGTTAGATGCGATTTGATTCTCGAACGCCAACTCTGGCTCTGCTCACCAAAATTTACATGATTATAGAGAATCTGCGTCTTCTCTTCGAACGTCGACTCGCCAACATCCACCACGGCGCTGCGGTCTGCGAATTGGGCAAGGTTGCGCTGCCCGAGCCGGCGCCGCGCCGCTTCATGGATATGTTTTCGGGAAGTTAGAAGAAATCGATTGCCATGCTTGATCGCGGCCCGCAACTTGGAGAAGGCAGACGTCCAGTCCTGCACATAGTCGTCGCGTAGCACATTGGAGCCGAAGGCATCGTCGATCCAGAAGAAGCGCCCTGGATCATTAGGATTCCAACCGGCCTCAAAGTTGCGTGGGCTGGTTAGAGCAAGTACGGTGTTGTCTGGATTTTCCGACGCTATGGTCGACACGATGGCGCCAATCGCGGATTTACCGCTAGAGAGATTACCGAGTAGCAGTACTACTCCGTGCTCAGAGATCGCGTTGACCGCATCCCGATGAGCCTAGCTAAGAACATAGGTGCGAAGCTTTGGAATCCAGCTGTCAAGCAACGCGCGGCTCTGTTCGCTGAGCCGCTCATCTACGATCTAGGTGAGGTCGCCTAGGCCGTAGACCTGCGGAAAGAGGGCCCGGAGGCGCGCGCTGCTCCTGATAACACGTACGATATACTGGCGACCGAGAATGTGCGGCTTACGCACGTCAATCGCGCGGATTTTAGCACGCATTGCGGCTGCTACGGGCGCATCTACACTCATGTTCGTCATGAAGGCGTAGGCCTCTGCTTGACCGGCTTTGACCAGTTCCTCGACATGAGCAATTTAGGTAGTGAGATCACTGAGCTTCAATGCCTTTGTTGCATCGGACGTATGCTTGCATTGCACGGTTCCGATCAGCAGCGCGTCGTTTTCTGCAGAAATGAGAAACACCGCGTCCTGACCGCCGTCTTGATCTTCGCGGAAGATTCCCACGGGCCTGCCAAGCACGACTTCGCATACCTAGGAGCATAGATCCTGAAATGCGCGCCAGCCGATGGTGTGAAGTGCTAGGTGGACCGTTTGCTCCACGTTCGGGCAGCACAGGAGACCTGATTTACACAGCCTCTCCCGTCATGATGTGGCAACAACACATGAAATGCCAAGCGGCGCAGGAGATATCTGCCCGCCTGTGGGGACGCAATCGGCATCCAAACTAAAACGGTATTTACAGAAGCAACGCAATCCCGCCTCTCTAGCTGAAGGCAGACTAGCAGACTATTAGGAGGATCCATGAAAAGCCTAGCGCCGCATTCTAGTAGTCGAGTGATTATCTCAGGCGTCAAGCAACCCCACGGAGAAATACCTCCACTCTTGATTCGTATGCGATTTCGTCGCACCAGTTGATCGCATTGGTAGCACTCACCGTTGTTCCACACTTTGGCTTTCTCGAAGCCCTTCCTCCCTGATCGGCGATCAGCCGCAGTACGTGAATCCTTGGTCTTATCAACTCTATCCTCCCTGACCTTGATCGCATAGCCTGAATCGGACTGCTAATCAACAGCTACGCGCTTCAAGCTCATAAAATCAGTTGAAGGTCGTCCGATTTGCGACATGTACGCTTCAGGTTCAGGGAGCGGAACGCCTACCTCCAGTGCATCTAATAAGTCCGCCCAGTATTGCATCATCCTACGTCTCGGCTCGACGTATTCCGCATGATTGTATGCAGCTCGAATTTGGTTCGCATCAGCATGGGAAAGCTGCGCCTCAATCCACTCTTCTACAAAGCCAACCTCGTTGAGCGCCGTTGAGATGGTGGCCCTGATGCCATGCCCGGTGAGCCTTCCTTTGTAACCCATACGACTGATCGCGGTGTTAAGGGTATTTTCACTGATCATTTTCTGCGGTTCGTATCGGTGAACCAGCAGGTACCGCGCACCGCGCGCCCTTAACTGCATTAGCCGCTGCACAATTGCAATTGCTTGGGTAGACAGTGGAATCACATAAGATGGGATCTCATTCCCCTGGGTTCGAACACGACTCCGGAGTTGCTTCACACCCTCCGGCGGCACCAGCCAGATCCCCTTGTCGAGGTCGAATTGGTCTGGCGTCGCCGCCCGCAGCTCTCCTGTACGCACCCCTGTCAACAGCAAGAGACGAATACCAAGCCGTGTCGCTTCCGCACACCCATAATGGGTGACGGTCCTGAGCAGTCCTGGAAGTTCATTTACCTGGAGGAAGGGATTATGGCGAACTGGCCGCGGCGTCTCGGCAACGATATCAAGATCTGCTGCCGGGTTCACATCAACGACCCCTTCCGCCATGGCAAAACGAAAGATCTGGTTGAGCCAGGTGCGCACCTTTCGAGCAGAGACCAGCGCCCCTCTGCGCTCAATTCGCCTAATGAGCTCCAGCACGTCACCACGAGAAATATCTGAGATCGGAAGATCGCCTAAACACGGCAACATGTCCTTCTTCAGGTATTTGCTCGCTTGCCCTGCACTGCCCTTCTTACTTTTCGTCAGCTTTTTACTTCGAAACTCATGCCAGCGACCAGCAACTGCTTCAAACGTGTTGTTGGCGGCGTGAGAGGCTTTTTGGCGTTCGGCGCGACGATGTGAGCGGGGATCAATATTATTGGCCACCAGCGCGCGTGCAGCCTCTCTCCGCTGGCGAGCCTCCTTGAGACTGACGTCGGGATAGATACCAAGGGAAATACGCAATTGCTTGTCATGCCAATAGAAACGGAAATGCCAGCGCTTCGAACCCGTCGTGGGCACTTGCAGAGATAAGCCATCCCCATCAGTTAACGTATAAGGCTTGCTGGCGGGCTTGGCTTGCTTGATCGCTGTATCTGTCAGAGCCATCAGACACCTCCTTTTGCATCAAGGAGGGGAATACAATCAAGCAGTAGACGGACCAATGCGAAAATTGATGCGCAAGGAATCGTAAAAGGCTGTGCCAGCGGTGTACTTAAATGTGTACTTAAAAACCGTGGCTGGAGATGGATTCCGGTGGAATTCAGAAAACGAAAAAAGCGGCGCAAGGCCGCTATTTCCGTGACTTCCAGGCGTTCAGTGGGCCTTAGTGGAAGCAAATATGGCGCAGCGGACGGGACTCGAACCCGCGACCCCCGGCGTGACAGGCCGGTATTCTAACCGACTGAACTACCGCTGCGCGTAACACATGAAACGAATGGTGGGTGATGACGGGATCGAACCGCCGACCCTCTGCTTGTAAGGCAGATGCTCTCCCGGCTGAGCTAATCACCCTTCGCTTCGGTGTGGGCGCATCATACACTAAAAAATCGTAATGTCTTGATTTAAATGCAATTTATTCAAAAAAAGTTTACCCACGATTTTTTGCCATATTCCAGACAGCAAAAAGCCCGCTATTAAGCGGGCTTTCCGTGGCGACCTGGCGTTCAGTGTTCCAGGTTACCGAATATGGCGCAGCGGACGGGACTCGAACCCGCGACCCCCGGCGTGACAGGCCGGTATTCTAACCGACTGAACTACCGCTGCGCGTAACACATGAAACGAATGGTGGGTGATGACGGGATCGAACCGCCGACCCTCTGCTTGTAAGGCAGATGCTCTCCCGGCTGAGCTAATCACCCTTCGCTTCGGTGTGGCGCGCATTCTACGGAGCGACCTTGGGTCTGGCAAGCACTTTCTTAAATCTTTTTTTTGATAGCTTCCAATGGCTTAGCCAGGGTTGGCCTGCGGCGCTATCAAGAGAATAATGCCCCCCTTTGTATAAAGGAGAGACTCGCCCCATGTGGTTCAAGAACCTGCTTATCTATCGCCTGACCCAAGATCTGCCTGTTGATGCCGAGGCGTTGGAAGCGGCACTGGCCACCAAACTGGCGCGCCCTTGTGCAAGCCAGGAGTTGACCACTTATGGTTTCGTCGCGCCTTTCGGTAAAGGCGAAGACGCGCCGCTGGTGCACGTCAGCGGCGACTTCCTGCTGGTCGCCGCACGCAAGGAAGAACGCATCCTGCCGGGCAGCGTCGTGCGCGATGCGGTCAAGGAGAAGGTCGAAGAGATCGAAGCCGAACAGATGCGCAAGGTCTATAAAAAGGAGCGGGACCAGATCAAGGATGAAATCATCCAGGCATTCCTGCCCCGCGCCTTCATTCGTCGCTCGTCGACCTTCGCCGCCATCGCGCCAAAACAGGGCCTGATCCTGGTCAACTCGGCGAGCCCCAAGCGCGCTGAAGACCTGCTCTCCACCCTGCGTGAAGTCATCGGCACCCTGCCGGTACGCCCGCTCACCGTGAAAACCGCGCCAACCGCCGTGATGACCGATTGGGTCACCACCCAGAAAGCCGCCGACGACTTCTTTGTCCTCGACGAATGCGAACTGCGCGACACCCACGAAGATGGCGGCATCGTGCGCTGCAAACGCCAGGACCTGACCAGCGAAGAAATCCAGCTGCACCTGAGCACCGGCAAAGTCGTGACCCAACTGTCCCTGGCCTGGCAGGACAAGCTGTCCTTCATGCTTGACGACAAAATGACCGTCAAACGCCTGAAGTTCGAAGACCTGCTGCAAGACCAGGCCGAACAGGACGGTGGCGACGAAGCTCTGGGCCAGTTGGACGCCAGCTTTACCCTGATGATGCTGACCTTCGGCGATTTCCTGCCGGCGCTGGTGGAAGCACTGGGCGGTGAAGAGACTCCGCAAGGCATCTAAGCCAACACCGTTCTCATATGGGCACGGACAGTGTGGGAGCCGGGCTTGCCCGCGATGCAGGCAACTCGGTCTTCAGTCAGATCGGGTTGATGCTATCGCAGGCAAGCCAGCTCCCACATTTGATCGGGGTGCCACCCCAAGCATTCTAATAACAAGGATCCCCCATGCGCGCACTTGCCGCCCTGAGCCGCTTCGTCGGTAATACCTTCGCCTACTGGGTGCTGATTTTCGCGGTGCTCGCGTTCCTTGAGCCCGATTGGTTCGTCGGCTTGAAAAGCGCCATCGTGCCGTTGCTGGGCTTGGTGATGTTCGGCATGGGGCTGACCCTCAAGATCGACGACTTCGCCGAAGTCGCCCGTCATCCGTGGCGTGTGGCCCTGGGGGTGGTCGCGCACTTTGTGATCATGCCGGGCGTGGCATGGCTGCTGTGCCAGGCGTTTCATCTGCCGCCGGAAATCGCCGTCGGGGTGATTCTGGTCGGCTGCTGCCCAAGCGGCACGTCATCCAACGTGATGACCTGGCTAGCCCGGGGCGACCTGGCGCTGTCGGTGGCGATCGCCGCCGTGACCACCCTCCTCGCCCCGCTGCTGACGCCCGCACTGATCTGGCTGCTGGCCTCGGCATGGCTGCCGGTGTCGTTCATGGAGTTGTTCTGGTCGATCCTGCAAGTGGTGCTGCTGCCGATCGTGCTTGGCGTGATTGCACAACGCTTGCTCGGTGAGCGCGTGCGTCATGCGGTGGACGTATTGCCACTGGTCTCGGTGCTGAGCATCGTGATTATCGTCGCGGCGGTGGTCGCCGCGAGCCAGGCGAAGATCGCCGAGTCGGGCCTGCTGATCATGGTGGTGGTGATGCTGCATAACAGCTTCGGCTATCTGTTGGGCTACTTCACCGGCCGTGTGTTCAAGCTGCCACTGGCGCAACGCAAGTCACTGGCCCTGGAAGTGGGCATGCAGAATTCCGGACTGGGTGCCGCGCTGGCCAGCGCACATTTCTCCCCCCTGGCGGCGGTGCCGAGCGCGCTATTCAGCGTGTGGCACAATATTTCCGGGGCGTTGCTCTCGACCTACTTCCGCCGCATGAGCGAAAAGGAAGACCGACGCGCACTGGAAACCACACCGTAAACTTGATCACCCGATCAATATTCGGCACTCTACCGGGCTTCGCGGGGACGACCTCGCGACGCTCTCATGCGTTCAATCCGGGGACGACCCCACCGTGTAGAGGGGAAGCCAGCATGTCCTGGATCATTCTGTTTTTTGCCGGCTTGTTTGAAGTCGGCTGGGCCGTAGGCCTGAAGTACACCGATGGTTTCAGCAAGCCATTACCCACCGCCCTGACGATTGCCGCCATGGCCATCAGCCTCGGCCTGCTGGGGTTGGCCATGAAGGAATTGCCGCTGGGTACCGCCTACGCCATCTGGACCGGCGTCGGCGCCGTGGGCACCGTGATCGCCGGGATCATCCTGTTTGGCGAGTCCATGGCACTGTTCCGGCTGGTCAGTGTGGCGTTGATCATTTGCGGGCTTATCGGCCTCAAAATCAGTACCTAGGCTACTACCGCCTTCGCGAGCAAGTCGAAGCGTCGAACCGCCGCTCCCACATTTGGAATGCATTTCAAATGTGGGAGCGGGCTTGCTCGCGAAGAGGCCGGCACAGCCAACACAAAAACTACCTGAGGTTTCCGCGCAATCCGCCCACGGCCTCTTGCAGCCTGGCAGGCGTCGGCCCATCCACCGGCTCACCGGCCACCAATACCACCCGTGACCAGATCCGATGGAAAAAGCCCTTCTTCGGGTCACGGCTGAAGAAGCTCCCCCACAACCCCTGCAACGCCAGTGGAATCACCGGCACCGACGTCTCCTCCAGAATTCGCGTCACCCCACCGCGAAACTCGTTCATCTCACCATCTGCGGTCAGCTTGCCTTCCGGGAAGATGCACACCAGCTCCCCTTCCTTCAGGTACTGGGCAATCCGCGTGAAGGCTTTTTCGTAGATCTGGATATCTTCATTACGCCCGGCAATCGGAATCGCCCCGGCGGTGCGGAAGATGAAGTTGAGCACCGGCAAACGGTAGATTTTGTAGTACATCACAAAGCGAATCGGCCGACGCACCGCGCCACCGATCAACAGCGCATCGACAAACGATACGTGGTTGCACACCAACAGCGCCGCCCCCTCGTCCGGAATGCGCTCCAGGTTGCGGTGTTCCACGCGGTACATGGAATGGCTGAGCAGCCAGATCATGAAACGCATGGTGAACTCGGGGACGATCTTGAAGATATAAGCGTTGACCGCGATGTTGAGCAGCGACACCACCAGGAACAGTTCGGGGATCGACAGCTTGGCCACGCTCAACAGCAGGATCGACACAATGGCCGAGACCACCATGAACAGCGCGTTGAGAATGTTGTTGGCGGCAATCACCCGCGCCCGCTCGTTCTCGGCGGTGCGTGACTGGATCAACGCGTACAGCGGCACGATATAGAAGCCGCCGAACACGCCCAGACCGAGGATATCGAGCAGCACCCACCAGGCCTGGCCAACACCGAGCACCGCCAGCCAGTCGTTGGCCTGCACGTTCTGCGGGAAGCCCCCGGAGTTCCACCACAGCAGCAGGCCGAACACGGTCAGGCCGAAGGAGCCAAACGGCACCAGGCCGATTTCCACTTTACGCCCGGAGAGCTTTTCGCAGAGCATCGAGCCCAGTGCGATACCCACCGAAAACACCGTGAGGATCAGCGTCACCACGGTTTCGTCGCCGTACAACCATTCCTTCGCGTAGGCCGGGATCTGGGTCAGGTAGATCGCACCGACGAACCAGAACCATGAATTGCCCACAATCGAACGCGACACCGCCGGGGTTTGTCCCAGGCCCAGGCGCAAGGTGGCCCAGGACTCACTGAAAATGTTCCAGTTCAGGCGCAGTTGCGGCGTGGAGGCCGCTGCCCGTGGAATGCCCCGGCTGGCCAGATAACCCAGCACGGCCACGCTGACAATCGCCACCGACACCACCGGCGCGTAATGGGTAGACGACATCATGATGCCGGCGCCGATGGTCCCGGCCAAAATGGCCAGGAAGGTGCCCATCTCCACCAGGCCGTTGCCGCCCACCAGCTCATCTTCGTGAAGGGCTTGGGGCATGATCGAATACTTCACCGGCCCGAACAGCGCCGAGTGGGTGCCCATGGCAAACAGCGCCAGCAGCATCAGTTCCAGGTGGTTGAACAGGAACCCGGTGGCGCCCACCACCATGATCACGATTTCGCCTATCTTGATCGCCCGGATCAAAGCGTCCTTGTTGAACTTTTCGCCGAACTGCCCGGCCAGCGCCGAGAACAGAAAGAACGGCAGGATAAACAGCAACGCGCACAGGTTGACCCAGATGGAGCGGTCCCCGTCGATCGTGAGTTTGTAAAGAATGGCCAGGATCAGCGACTGCTTGAAGATGTTGTCGTTGAACGCACCCAGCAACTGGGTGATGAAAAACGGCAGGAAACGCCGTGTGCGCAGCAAGGTGAATTGTGAGGGGTGGCTCATCGTCCGTGTTCCTGCGTGGCCTGTTATTGAGTCAGGCCACGACTTTACCTAATCCGGGCTACTTATTCCCTAGTCCCGCAATGCAAGGTGAAACAAAAAGCTCACCTTTATAGGCACCCTGCACGGTGCGCTTGGCAACCACCAGCCATATCAGCGCCAGCGCGCCCACAAGTACGCTGCCCACCACGCTGAAAAACATCAGGTGCAACAGGTTCGCCAGTTTCAAGGTCGCCAGCGCATACACCCCCAGCGGAAAGGTAAACCCCCACCAACCCAGGTTGAACGGGATCCCGGCGCGCAGGTAGCGCAGGGTGATCAGCACCGCGATCAGCATCCACCACAGGCCGAAGCCCCAAAGGGTAATCCCCGCCACCAGGCCGAGGCCGTTGGCCATGTCACCGACACCCGGCAAGCCATTGGCGGCGAAGATCGCTGGCGCATCGCCGCCCAGCAACAGCATGCCCAGGGCACCGGTACCGATAGGCCCGAGCGCCAACCAGCTTGAAGCCGCCATGTTGGCGTGGGGCAGTTTATGCAGGGCCATGCGCAACATGAGGATGGTCAGGATGCTGAACGCCACCGGCAGCGAAAACGCCCACAGCACGTAGCTGGTCACCAGCATCACCAGTTGCGAATGGGCGTCGGCCAGATGCGGGGCCAGCAGTCCCCCACTGGCAGCGGCCACCTCAGCCGCGACCACTGGCAACAACCAGACGGCGGTCATCTGGTCGATGCTGTGCTCCTGTCGGGTAAACATCATGAACGGGATCAGCACGCCGCATGCCAGGGCCATGGCAACATCCAGCCACCACACCGCCTCGGCCAACGGAATCACACCGCCGCCCCAGCGTGGCAAGCCAAATACCAGCAGGCCGTTGAGAATGGTCGCGAGCCCCATGGGAATGGTGCCGAAGAACATCGATACCGTGGAATGCCCGAAGATCCGCCGCGCCTCGTGGAAAAACATCATCCAACGGGCCGCGTACAACCCGCTGAACAACACGAACAGGCCGATGGTAAAGAACCACAAACCTTCAGCGACGCTGTGCGCACCGGGCAGGTTGATCGGCAGTTGCGCCAGCGCCAGGGCCAGCACCCCGGTGCCCATGGTCGCGGCGAACCAGTTGGGGGTGAACTGGCGAATCACTTCCCGGGGACGGGTCAGATGACTGAAGGGTTTGTAACTGATGGTATTCGAGCAGGTCATGATGGCAATCCTCTTCCTCGCATGAGGGTGAAGCCATCATAGAACCCGATCGAATATCTATATAACGGGTAATTTCTCTAACTGTTATCTACTTAATCTATATAAACAGTTGGCGCCGGTAGTCAGGTTGCGGCGCTGGCCCGTGCAGAATCCTGCAACAGCAAGCCAGCCAAGGCACTCAGCGCCAATACGATCAGCACCGCGCCATAGCCATCGGTCGTGACGATCAGGCCGAAAACCCGACTCAGATTACCCGCCAGCAATGCCGGCAGGCAGAACGCCAGGTAACTGAGCACGTAAAACGCCGACATCAAGCCTGCCCGCTCATGGGGCAAGGCTAGCCCGACGATGCTACGAATACTGCCCATGAACCCACCGCCAAAGCCAAAGCCGGCGACCACGCTGGCCGCGAAGAACAGCCACAGGCTGGCACTCTGCACCGCAATCAGCAGCAAGGCCACGCCCATCGCCAACAGCACGGCCGACAGACGCATGATCTTGTCCGCCGCGCGGTTGCGCAGGCTGTAGATCATCACCGCACCGCTCAAGGTGACCACGGCCACCAGGCCACCACCGATCAGGTGCGACGTCGACCCCGTCGCCGCCTTGACCAACGAAGGGGCCAGGGAAGAAAAGAACCCGCCCAGCGCCCACACCGCTACGTTCAGCGGCATCGCCAGCCACAACGCCCGGCGTGCAGCTTCTGGCACATGCAGGGTCGGCGCCAGCGACTTCAAGGCCCCCGGAATACGACTGACCGTCTCCGACAGGCGCCAGACGTACAGCGCCTGCAGCACCATCAGCACGAGCATGGTGACGTAGATCAGTTGGGTCGGACGAGGCGCGTACTCCACCAGCAAGCCGCTGCCCAGGCCACCACTGGCCATGCCTAACAGCGGCGCCAGGCTATTGAGCATCGGGCCGCGCACGCGGTCGGTATCGAGCAGCGTGGCGCTGAGCACAGCGGTGGCCATCCCCGTCGCAAAACCCTGCAAGGCCCGGGCAGCGATCAGGTGGGCAGTGCTGTCGGCGTAGATAAACAACAGCATCGCTGCGATGTTCAGCAGCAAGGCGGCAAAAATCACCGGTTTGCGCCCCAGATAATCCGAGAGAGAACCCACGGTCAGCAAGGCCGCCAACAGGCTCACCGCGTACACCCCGAAGATCACGGTCAGCATGGCTGCGGAGAAATGCAATTGGTCTTGATACACCTGATACAGCGGCGTCGGTGCACTGGACGCCGCAAGGAAGGTCAACACCGTGACTACCATAAACGCCAGGCTGGACCGTTGGGAAATGACACTGGACATGGGCACGCTCCGCTAAAGCTAATATTTTGCTTTTGTGGAGTGTGCTACCAGCATGCGCTTAAAGCAAATTCTTTGTGTTAAGGTCGCCCACATGGCTATCAAAGAAGGCCTCCGCCCGGGGGGCCGCAGTGCCCGGGTACAAGAATCTGTGCATTCGGCGGTACGTGAACTGCTGGAAACCCATGAGCGCGAAAACGTCACGGTCCCCATGATCGCTGCGCACGCCGGCGTCACGCCGTCGACCATCTACCGACGCTGGGGCGACCTTTCGGTGCTGCTAGCCGATGTGGCCCTGGCCCGCATGCGCCCGGAAAGCGAGCCGGCCAATACCGGCAGTTTGCGCGGCGATCTGGTGGCGTGGGCCGAGCAGTATCTGGATGAAATGAGTTCGGAGCCCGGGCGCAACATGATGCGCGACCTGCAATGCAAGGCCATCCCGGGCTACTGCATGAGCATCTTGAGTGGGCAATTGCAGACTATTGTGGACCGCTACCCGGACCAGGCAGCTCCCAGCGTGGACCACCTGATCAACCTGCTGGCCGCGCCGACCGTGTTTCGTATCCTGTTCTCCACCGCGCCGCTGGCGGTTGAAGAACTGCATGGATTGATCGAGCTGGCACTGAAAAAATAACGGTCATACCCAAAACCCATTGCGGGGCGGGCTTGTGTGGGAGCGGGCTTGCTCGCGAACGGGGTTTGTCAGAAAAGAATGTGCTGACTGATACACCGCATTCGCGAGCAAGCCCGCTCCCACATGTCTTGACGCATTCGCTCAGCCAATCACGTACGCATCCCGCGCCCGCTCACCAGCAACCGCGCGCAGCCGAAGTACAGCACCACGGTGGCCAGGATCATAAAGGTGATCGCCACGCTGATCTTGATGTCCGACACGCCCAGAATCCCGTAGCGGAACGCATTGACCATGTGCAGCACCGGGTTGGCCAGCGACACGGTCTGCCAGAACGCCGGCAGCAAGGTGATGGAGTAGAACACCCCGCCCAGGTAGGTCAGCGGCGTCAGCACAAACGTCGGGATGATCGAGATATCGTCGAAGTTGCGCGCAAACACAGCGTTGATAAAACCCAGCAGCGAGAAGATCGTCGCCGTCAGTACCACCACCAGAATCGTGACCCCGAGGTGATGCACCTGCAGGTGGGTGAAGAACAGCGACAGCAGGGTCACGATCACCCCCACCATCAAGCCGCGCAGCACACCGCCCAGGGTGTAACCGATCAGAATGGTGTGGGGCGACACCGGCGAGACCATCAGTTCTTCGATGGAGCGCTGGAACTTGCTGCCGAAGAAACTGGAGACCACGTTGCCGTAGGAGTTGGTGATCACCGACATCATGATCAGGCCCGGCACGATGTACTCCATGTAGGTGAAGCCACCCATGTCGCCGATCTGCCGGCCAATCAGGTTACCGAAGATCACGAAGTACAGGACCATGGTGATCGCCGGCGGCAGCAGGGTCTGCGGCCAGATCCGGGTAAAGCGCTTCACTTCACGGTAAACGATGGTTTGCAGCGCGACGAGGTTGGGGCGCAGTTCGGAACTCATAACGCCACCTTCGCCAGATTTTTTTCCACCAGGGACACGAACAACTCCTCGAGGCGATTGGTTTTGTTACGCAGGCTCAACACTTCGATGTTCTGTGTCGCCAACTGGCCGAACAATGCAGTGATGCCCATGGCTTTATCCACCTGGACCTCCAGGGTGTGGCTGTCCACCAGGCGGCTCGGGTAGCCGAGCAATTGCGGCGGCGCCGACAGGTTGCCTTTGAGGTCCAGCACGAAGGTTTCCACATGCAACTGACCCAGCAGGTTGCGCATGCTGGTGTTCTCGACGATGGTGCCGTGGTCGATGATGCCGATGTTGCGGCACAGCTGCTCAGCCTCTTCCAGGTAATGGGTGGTGAGGATGATGGTGATGCCTTTCTGGTTCAGCTCGGTGAGAAAGGTCCACATCGAACGGCGCAGCTCGATATCCACGCCGGCGGTGGGTTCATCGAGAATCAGCAAGCGTGGCTCATGCACCAGTGCGCGGGCGATCATCAGGCGACGCTTCATGCCGCCGGACAGCGAACGCGAAGGCACATCACGCTTGTCCCACAGGCCCAGCTGGGTCAGGTACTGCTCGGCGCGCTCCTTGGCAACTTTTGCCGGGATGCCGTAATAGCCGGCCTGGGTCACGACGATGTCGAAGGTCTTTTCGAACTGGTTGAAGTTGAACTCCTGGGGCACCACACCGATGGAACGCTTGAGCGCCGCCGGGGATTTGTCCAGGTCGTTGCCAAAGATATTTACCGTGCCGCTGGTCTTGTTGACCAGGGTCGAGAGAATACCGATGGTGGTGGATTTGCCGGCACCGTTGGGGCCGAGCAAGGCGAAGAAGTCACCTTCGGCCACGTCCAGATCGATACCACTCAGGGCCTGGAAACCGTTGCCGTAGGTTTTGGTTAGCTGCCGGATGGACAGAGCGGAACTCATATCGGATTACGCACCAAAGAAGGGAATAGAAAGAGTAGATGAGGGCGCAGCGCACGTAGTTCAACGGCGGCGCATGACAAGCATGGTGCTTGCCCGCGCCGCACAAGTACAGTCACCTGTATTAATAGTCAGTATTAAGTCAACGCGGTCATCACCGCTTTGCGGTACGCCGGGCGTTGCTGCAAGCGCTGGTACCAGGCCTCCAGATGGGGCATCGCGGGGCGCTCGATCGGCATCTCGAACCAGGCGTAAATGAAGCAGCCCAAGGGGATATCGCCCATGCCGAATGCCTGGCCCGACAGGTAGGGCTGGTGCGCCAACGCCTGCTCCACCGTGGCCAACACATCGATGCAAGCCTGGCGGCCCGCGTGGATATTGTCCCAGTTCTGCTTCTCGGCGGGCGTGCGCAGGATGCCCCAGAACACGATCTTGAAGGGCTCGGCCAGGGTGGACGTGGTCCAGTCCATCCATTTTTCCGCGTTGGCCCGCGCCTTGAAATCAGAAGGGTAAAAATCCGACGCATGCTTGGCACAGAGGTAGCGCACGATAGTGTTGGATTCCCACAGCACAAAGTCGCCGTCCTCGATCACCGGCACCCGGCCATTGGGGTTCATTGCGCGGTACTGCGGTGTGTCGACCACACCAAAAGCCCCGCCCGCATCAATGGCCTCATACTCCAGGCCGAGCTCCTCTGCACACCAGAGTGCCTTCCTGACGTTCGACGAATTTTTACGACCCCAGATCTTCAACATGACCGCGCCTTTTTGTGGTTGAACATGGCAGTGATGAACGCAGCAGCATACGCCGGTTCACGCGCGGCTCAAATCGCTCTGCATGTCGCCCAACAGGGTGGGTGTGCCTTCGGCAAACAGGTGCGGGTAGCACTGCTGAATATGGCCGAAGAAAAATGCCTCCGGCACGTCGGCAAATTGCCCATGTTCCAGCACATACTCCATGGAGCGCTGCCCCTGGCGATTGAAGGGATGAAAAACGCTGTCACTGATCCCATCGAAGGCCAGCGGCGGCACATCGAAGAGCTTACACAATTGGCTGTTGAACGCCGGCGTTGCCTTGACCCACCGCCCGTGCAAATACAACTCGGTGTAGCCGTGCATGGCGAACACATCGCTTTTGAGCAGCGCGATCAGGCGCGGCGTCGACAGATGATTGCGCACATCCGCCAGGCCAATGCGCGCCGGGATCCCGCAATGCCGGGCGCAGGCCGCGAGCAAAGTGGCTTTGGGCACGCAATAGCTCTCGCCGGTAGCCAGGGCAAAGCTGGCTTTCAGGGTGCCTGGGTCGCGGCTGAACGTGTAAGGGTTATAGCGAATCGCCTCACGCACGGCGTAATAAAGACTGACTGCCTGGTCACGTGAGTTCGCACTGGGACCGCGATGTTTTTCGGCGAACTCCACCACCGCAGGGTGGTCACTATCGATGAAGCGGCTGGGACTCAGGTAGGTATCCATGAGCTTTATCTCCAAAGCAAGCCTGGAGTCTAACGACAGGTCTGCCAGGGAGATAACGACGATTCGGCCAAATCTCGTTACACCCTGATCACCCGCTTGTTCGGATGCCGACTAAGCTGCTGGGTGGTTTCGCCCTGGTTTCACGGAGGATTGAATATGCTGTTGTTGTGGATACTGGTTCTGGTGCTTGGCATTGCCTACCTGGCACACCGTCGCATCGCTCCCCTGCCCGCCCTGGGCGTGGTGGCGGTTTATCTGTTGGCGATGGGTGCCTTCAGCCATGCACCGGGCGCGTTGTTGCTGGTCTTGTGGGTGTTGCTGGCCGCCGTCGCCGCGCCCCTGCTGTTGCCGGATCTGCGCCGCCAATACTTCACCAAGCCGCTGTTCAGCTGGTTCCAGAAAGTCCTCCCGCCCATGTCCGAAACCGAACGCGATGCCATCGACGCCGGTACCGTATGGTGGGACGGCGAGCTGTTCAGCGGTCGCCCCGACTGGGAAAAGTTGCTGGCCTACCCCAAGGCCCAACTGACCGAAGAAGAACAAGCCTTCATCGACGGCCCTACCGAAGAGCTCTGCGCCATGGTCAGCGACTGGGACATCGGCCAGGCCATGGACTTGCCACCTGCTGCCTGGGAGCACATCAAGACCCACGGCTTTTTCGCCCTGATCATCCCCAAGGAATACGGCGGCAAAGGATTTTCCGCCTATGCCCACTCCCAGGTGGCCATGAAACTCGCCACCCGCAGCGGTGACCTGGCATCGACGGTGATGGTGCCCAACTCTCTCGGCCCGGCCGAATTGTTGCTGCATTACGGCACCGACGAACAACGCAACCACTACCTGCCGCGCCTCGCCCGCGGCGACGATATCCCGTGCTTTGCCCTCACCGGTCCGCTGGCCGGCTCCGACGCCGGTGCGATGCCCGACACCGGGGTGATCTGCAAAGGGGAATGGGAAGGCAAGGAAACCCTTGGCCTGCGTCTGAACTGGGAAAAACGCTATATCACCCTGGGGCCGGTCGCGACCTTGCTCGGCCTGGCGTTCAAGGCCCATGACCCGGATCACCTGCTGGGCGATGAGGAAGACCTGGGCATCAGCCTGGCGCTGATCCCCACCGACACTCCCGGCGTGGAAATCGGCCGTCGCCATCTGCCACTGGGTGCAGCGTTCATGAACGGCCCCAACGCCGGCAAGGACGTGTTCATCCCCCTGGACTTCCTGATCGGCGGCCAGGAAATGCTCGGCAAGGGCTGGATGATGCTGATGAACTGCCTGTCGGTGGGGCGTTCGATTTCCCTGCCGGCCGTGGGCACCGGCGCTGCCAAGTTCACCAGCCTGGTGACCGGCCAGTACGCCCAGGTCCGCGAGCAGTTCAACGTGCCCCTGTCGGCATTCGAAGGCATTCAGGAAGCCCTCGCGCGCATCGGCGGCAACGCCTGGTTGATGGACAGCGCGCGCATGCTCACCGCCAACGCCGTCGACCTGGGGGAAAAACCTTCGGTACTGTCGGCGATCCTCAAGTACCACCTCACCGAACGTGGCCGCGCCTGCATCAGCCACGCCATGGATGTGCACGGCGGCAAAGGCATCATCCTGGGCCCGAACAACTACCTGGGCCGCAACTGGCAAGGCGCGCCGATCTTCATTACGGTGGAAGGGGCGAACATCCTCTCGCGCAACTTGATGATCTTCGGCCAGGGCGCCATCCGCTGCCATCCCTTCGTGCTCAAGGAAATGGCCCTGGCCGGTCGCGAAGACCATGATCAGGCCTTGAAGGAATTCGACGGTTTGCTGATGCAGCACATCGGTTTTGCCGTGAGCAACGCGGCCAGTACCCTGATATTGAACCTTGGCATCGGTCACTTCGAGAAAGCGCCAGGCAACCGCTTGAGCCAGGGCTACTTCCGCGCCCTGAACCGTCAGGCCGCCGCGTTCGCCCTGCTCGCCGACCTGAGCATGATGCTGCTGGGCGGCGAGCTGAAACGTCGTGAACGCCTGTCGGCTCGCCTCGGCGATGTGCTCAGCCACCTGTACCTGGCGTCGGCGGCGCTCAAGCGCTACCACGACCTGGATTCGCCGGACCATCTGCAGCCGCTGTTCACCTGGGCCATGGAGGAAAGCCTGGGTCAGTCGGAGCGTGCGCTGGATGAACTGTTGAGCAACTTCCCGAACAAGGTGCTGGGCGTTCTGCTGCGGGTCATCGTGTTCCCGTTCGGACGTCGCCACACCGGGCCGTCCGATGCACTGGATGCCGAAGTGGCCGCGGTGATCGGCCGCGCCAAGGGCGACCCGACGCTGGAAGAGTTGCTGGCCGGCTGCTATCGCCCACAATCGGCGGAAGACCCGGTGGGTGCGCTGCAACATGCCTATGACCTGCTCGGCGCGAGCCAACCGTTGCAGAAAAAACTGCACCAGGGCCTCAAAAGCGGCCAGGTCAAACCGGCTGCGGGCGAGCATGCCATCGATGCGGCCCTGCACGCTGGGGTGCTGCAACCCGGCGAAGCGCAAACCCTGCGCGACGCCGAGGCGGCAAGGCGCAAGGTGATCGACGTGGATGATTTCAGCAAGGAAGAACTGGTACCGGCCGCAGGCAAGGTCCGCTGATACCGGCGGTCATATAATTACGGGCGCGAGAGCTATATACTCTCGCGCCCGTTTTTGCTTTAGAGGACTTATCTCGTGTCCAACGTCGTTGCCGATCATCTCGTCTTGCTCGACCACCTGCGCAGCATCCTGGTTGCCGTCGGCGAAGCCGAACAGGTCCCCGAGGAAAGCCACTCGCTGTTTCTGGAGCGCTTCGACGAACTGCGCGCCCAACTGCCTGTCGACCCCATCGAAAGCCAGTACCTGGGCCAGGACCTGCTGTGCCAGGTGATCCAGCGCTACCCGCAAATCGCTCACCTGGTTCCACGCGATCTGCTGTGGTTCTTCGGCGGTGATTGCCTGCATTACATGCCCGACGAAGAGCTGGACATGTACCAGGCGCTGGAAGAGCGCCGTTATGAAGCCGAGCAGAACGAAGAGCCGTTCGACTGGCACCAGGAAAAGCAGTTGCTGGCCATGTCGGACGACCAGAGCAAGCACTGATTTTCAGATCTGCGCAACACCCACTGTAGAAGCTGGCTTATCTGCGGCATCACCTCGGTTTGACTGACAGACCGAGCCGCCTGCATCGCAGGCAAGCCAGCTCCCACACGTTCAATCCCCATCTTTGCGTCGACGCAATGTCGGCTCCTTCGCCATGCACTCCACCAAGTAATCAATGAAGACCCGCAACTTTGGCGGCAGGTAACGCGTGGGCGAATGCAGCAGCCACGCCTCCCCATGATAGGACGCAATAAAATCCCACTCGGGCAACACCTGCACCACCCGCGCCTCCTCCAAGGCATGGCGCGCTGTGAAATAGGGTAGGCTGCCGATTCCCACATCCTGCAACACCGCATCCAGACGCACGCCGGTATGGTTCGCCGCATAACGTCCGCGTACGCCAACCGTCACTGTCTTGCCGCCCTGGCGAAACTTCCAGCGTGAATCCCCCGGGGTTTCTCCCAGGTAGATGCAACTGTGCGCCTGCAAATCATGGGGACTGACCGGCGTGCCGTATTCGGCCAGGTAACGCGGGGTCGCACACAACAAATGCTCGATCGGCAACAACTGTCGCCCGACCAGCCCCGGTGGCGGGCTGTCGGTGATGCGGATGCTCAGGTCGACGTTGTCATCGATCAGGTCCACCTGCCGGTCTTCCAGGATCAGCTGTACATCGACCTTCGGATAGCGCCGCAGAAACTCCGGCATATGGGGATGCACCACGAACCGCCCCACCGCCTTCGGCACGCTGACCCGCACAAGGCCTTCGGCGTCATGGGTGAACTGGCCACTGATCTCCATCACCGAGCGTGCGGCGTTGACCATCTCCAGGCAGCGCCTGAAAACCTCCTCTCCGCCTTCGCTCAGGCGAAGCTTGCGTGTCGTGCGTTGCAGCAACCGCGTGGCCAGGGCCTTTTCCAGGCGCGAAATACTGCGGCTTACCGCCGAGGGCGACACACTCAATTGCCGCGCCGCTTCGGAAAAGCTGCCGGCTTCCACCACTTTGACGAAGATCGCCATTTCACCCAGCAGCGGCAAAGGAAGATTGATGCTCATGACGCACAGGTCCATTGATAATTGAGCGGATTATCACTTATCTGCGCACTATTTATACTGCCCGCAGAACCTTGATGCGGATGTAACCAATGACCGAGCGCCTGTTTTTCACCCACGACCACCTGACCGCGGAGCTTGAAGTGCTGAGCTGCATTCCCCACGAAGAACAGTTTGCAGTCAGGCTTCAGTCAACGATTTTCCACCCTCAAGGCGGCGGCCAACCTTTCGATACCGGCCAGCTTGGTGACAGCAACGTAGTGCGCGTCACTCAAGAAGGCGAACACGTCGTGCATTATGTTGACCGAGCCGTGGCGCCCGGTCCGATCAGCGCGCAGGTCGATGCGCCACGCCGCGCCTTGCACACTCGACTGCACTCCGCCGGGCACCTGATCGGCAACGTCGGCGAAACCTTCGGTTGGATGCCCATCAAGGCCCATCACTGGCCAGGCGAAGGCAAGATCACCTTTACACGCGGCGAAACGGCACAGCCCCTGGACGCCGAGACCGTTCAACGGCAGGTCGACCAGTGGATCGCCGCTGACTACGTCCGTCATACCACCCTGGAAGACGGCACCCGGGAAGTGGGTTTCGGCGAGCTGCCAGCCTATGCCTGTGGCGGCACCCATGTGCAGCGGTTGAGCGAACTGGGCCGGGTGACGATCCTGGCCCTGTCAGAGAAAAAGGGTGCGCTGTCAGTACGCTACAGCCTCGATTGAACCGCCAGGACAGCTCTGCGGCGCGGCTTTTCAGTTCTGCGCCGCTTTGTTTTATCCGAAGGACAATTCCTGCGTCACCCTCCCCAGCGCCTCCTTTGCAGTGTTAGTGTGTAAAATTGTTTCTGACTTTTTAATCAGAATCCTCCTACTCCCTTCTGCAAAGGAATGCCGCTCACCATGCATTTTCCACTCAAGCAATTGGCACTCGCGAGCCTGTTCGCGGCCGGTCTTTCGGCGTTCACCACCCCCGCTTCCGCCAACATCACGCCGGATCAAAGCCAGGCAATTCTCAAAAGCTTCAGCGAAACCTCCGTCACCGACTTTCGCGGTTTCCTCGAGACTCTGGCCAAGGGTGATCTGGGCAAAACCACTGACACAGGTCCGGCCATCAGCGCGTTTCTCGCCAACAAAACCCTGAGCGCCGACCAGCAGAACGAGATCAACCGCCTGCTGGGCCTGTACACACGAGCAAAGTACGGCAAGGCCGCCATCGAGACACTGCGCGAGCTGGTGGAAATCCCGACCTTCAATGTGGACGGCGTACCCCAGTATAAAAACCCGCAGTTCCTCAAGATCGCCGAGAAGATCGAGAGCCTGGCAAAAGCCTTCAACCTGAACTTCCGCAATATCGATAACCGGGTGTACGAGATTTCCCTGGAAGGCAGCGGCGATGAGGTGGTGGGTATTCACGCTCACGCGGATGTGGTGCCGGTAACGCCAGAGAACTGGGTGTTGAAGGATGGCACCAAGCTCGACCCGTTCAAGATCACGCTGATTGGCGACCGCATGTATGGCCGCGGCACCGAGGATGACAAGAACGGCATCGTGGTGGCGCTGTATGCCATGAAGGTGATCAAGGAAGAAAAACTGCCGCTGGCACGCACGTTCAAATTGCTGGTGGACACCACCGAAGAAACCCAGGGCGACGCGATCCCCTACTACTTCGAACATAACCCGATCCCGCAGTACAACCTGGCGCTGGATGGCGGCTATCCGGTGGTCATCGCGGAAAAAGGTTACGGTACCGTAATGGCCACCTTCCCCCGTCGCAAAGGCACCGGTAACGGTGCAGAAATCATTGCACTGACCGGCGGCATGGCGACCAACCAGATTCCGTCGGCCTCGGTGGCTACGTTTACCAGCGCCAAGCCCGCCGAGCTGGCCACTCAGTTGCAGAAGGCCGGCGCGGAGTATGTCAAACGCAATGGCGGCAACTTCGAGGTGGCTGCCAAGGTGGCCGGTAAAGAGGTCAGGCTGACGGTGACCGGAGTGTCTGCGCACTCGTCCGAACCGGAATCCGGTGTCAACCCGGTTGCGCGCATGCTGGAGCTGATTCACAGCCTTGAAGACAAGGTCGCCCTCAAGCACAACCACATCACTGATGCCGCGCGATATGCCGCCGACAACTGGGGCCTGGATTACCTGGGCGGCAAATTGGACGTGGGTTTCTCCGACGACTTCATGGGACCGTTGACCACGTCGCTCACCTTTGTTGGCCTGGATGACAAAGCCTTGAAGCTGGCCGTGAACCTGCGTGTGCCGAAGGGCAAGTCGCCGGAAACGCTGAAAGCGCAAATCGCCGAAAAACTGAGTGCGTGGGACAAGAAAACCAAGGTCGCGGTGGACTTCACGTATTCGGTGGCCGAACCGATGTACCGCAACCCCGAGGGAGAGTGGGTCAAAGCCTTGCTCGCGGTGGCCAGTGAAAACCTCGGCATGGCGCACAAGTTCGGCACCTCGGCTGGCGCGACCTCCGTGCATGAACTGCCCAATGGCGTGCAATTTGGTCTGGCGCGCCCGGAAGTGAAATACACCGGGCATACCGACAGCGAGTTCAAGACCGTCGACCAGTTCCTGCTGGACCTGCAGATCGTCACCGAGATGATGGGCCGTGTCGGGCAGTTGCCGAAACTCTGACCCAACCCACTGATATAAGCAGCCCGCCGCAACGGCGGGCTCTTCAGGCTTGCAGCATCAACATATCCTCGAAAAAACCACCGACAGGCTCCGTGGGATGGCACAGCTGAATTTCCAGCACCCAGGCCATTTCACTCGGCGGGATTTCCAGGTCTGCCAGCACCTTGCTCTCGAACAGCGCGTGGGGGAAATCCGCGAGGCGATGCCCAGCGAGGTTGCGCGCCAGCTTCCAGCCTTTTGACTCGGCGCTCTGCTCGGCAAAGTCATAGAGTTCGCGACCGGTGAGGCCACGCAACCAGGCTTCGCGGGTCTCGTCGAACACTTCATGCAGCGCGGTCCTGCATGCCAGGTGCAGCGGCGAGTCACCGAACACAAAGGTATCGCCATAATCGCCCTCATAGCCGTCCCAGACCGGGCCCAGGTCAACCACCACGATATCGCTGGCGCGCAGCCGGCGCTGGCGGTCAATGCCTTCGCGGGGTGGCCGCACCGTGTCGTCGCCAAAACGGATATAGGTGGGGTGCCACGTGTGGGACGCGCCCATGGCCTGCAATCGTTCGGCGGCCATGTCGAGGGCTTCGCCGGTGGTCATGCCTACTTGCAGTCGACTGGCAATCGCCGCGAGGGCCCGTATCGACTGATCACGCGCGGCGAGCATGCCGTCCAGCGAATAACGCGGGCCGACTTTTTCCCAGATCGGATGCAGCGGCTTCGATATGACTTCGGCGCCCGACCGACCGCTGGGCACAAAGGCTTCGGCGACAAACCGATGACCGGGCAGGCCTGCCTCCAGGCATTGCGCACGCACCTGATTGATCATTGCGCCGTTACCGCACGCATACACTTGGGCGGCTTCCCAGGCATGCCCGTGACTCAGGGCAACTTCCTGCACCCGTCCCTGGGACGCCAGCACCGGGTGCCAGTGAAAACGCGGATGATCAATGACCGATTGCTCCAGGAACACCCCGTCGTAAAAGTCCGCCGGCTGCGCACCACCCCAGTACAACGTGATGTCGACATCCCGCGTCAGGGCGGTCAACAGGATCGGCTTGATACCCGCGTAGCCGGTGCCCGTGGCGAACAGGACCACAGGCGCCTCGTCATTGTCCTGCCAGGTGCAGGCGCCAAAAGGCCCCTCCAGTTGCAACAGGTCACCCGCCTCAAGGTCGCCCAGAAGCGTTTCGGAAAACAGCCCGCCGCTCACTTGGCGAATCTGGAAGACCAGACGCCCATCGTCTTCATGCGGCAGGTTGGCGATCGAGAAACACCGCGAGTCGCCATCGACCAGACGAAATTTCAGGTACTGGCCGGCCCGCACTGCCAACGGCCTGTCCGGCATCACCACCAGCTCGACAATGTCGGGACTCAATGCGCGCTTGCCCACCACTTGCGCTTCGACCACCAGCGCGGGCGTGTCCAGCGACCAGCCTGGAATTTCCAGGCGCATATCGCCGCAGGCGTGGCTTTGGCACAACAACAGCTCATTGGCTGCCAACGGATAACACGGCGCAGGCGCGCCCGGCGCCAGCTGTTTGGCTCGGTATTCGCCTTGGGCGACCACGACCTTGCACGACCCGCAGGCACCGCGCCGGCAGGAAAACGGCACGGACAGGCCACTGGCAAGCATCGCGTCCAGCAGCAGCTCGTCACCGGCTTCAAAGGTTTTCCCCGAGGGGGACAGTTCGATGACATGGCGTGTATTCATAACGACCTCGGGTAAGTGAGGCTTGGATTGTTGCGCTAGACTAGGCCCATTAAAACCTCCAGTTTTGGATACTTCAGATGGTCCAGATGCGAAAATGGCGCCCGCTGCTCAAGCTGGACGACAGTGACAACCAGGCGTCCTACAGGAAGATTGCCGAAGGTCTGATGACCGCCATCGTGGAAGGTCGATTGCCGCCCGGCACCCTGTTGCCGGGAACCCGGGAAATGGCGCAGTTGCTCGACGTCAACCGCAAGACCGTGATCCTCGCCTACGAAGAAGCCATGACCAAAGGTTGGCTGGTCAGCGAGCCGCGACGCGGAACCTTCGTCAACACGCAGTTGATGCCCAAGCAACTGCCGAGCCGTGCGCAACAAGACTTCGCCCCTCCTGTGCTTGCTCATGTGGCCGCTCCATACTTCACCCAGAATGCCCAGGTAACGGCACTGCGGCATCGCCATGACGCATTGTTTTTCGATAACGGCACCAGTGACCACCGCCTCCTGCCCCAGGCCGTGCTGCATCGCTACTACCGCAACGCCCTGCGCAGCAGCTTTACCTCCAACACTGTGCGCTACGGCAGCGAGGGAACCGGCTATCACTTGCGGGGCACCCTGGCCGAGATGCTGCGCAACAACCGCGGGTTGACAGTCAGCGCCGAGAATATCTGCCTGACCCAAGGCACCCAGATGTCGCTGTACCTGACCGCCAGCCTGCTGCTCAAGCCTGGCGACGTGGTGCTGGTGGAACGCCTGAGCTACCCACCGGCGTGGGAAGTTTTCCGCAAACTGGGTGCGCAACTGGTCACGGTGGACATTGACGATGAAGGCTGCCGCACAGACCAGATCGATCAGCTGTGCCGCGCACATAACGTGCGGATGATCTACCTCACGCCGCACCATCAATTCCCCACCACCGTGAGCCTGCACGCCGCGCGTCGGCAACAACTGTTGGCATTGGCGGCGCAACATGACTTCTGCATCGTCGAGGAGGACTACGATCACGAATATCACTTCAACGGGCGGCCCTATCTGCCGCTGGCCAGCGACCGTTCGCAGCGCCATGTGATTTATGTCGGCTCATTGTCCAAGGCGCTTGGCTCAACCTTTCGTTGCAGCTATGTGGTCGCCCCGACGCAAGTGATCGAAGCCCTGCACCACAACGCCGCGCTGATGCTGGGGGATGCCGACGGAGTGGCGCAGAAAATGCTCGCCGACCTGATCAACGATGGCGAACTGAAGAAACACCTGCGCCGGGTTTCGAAGGAATACCGCGCCCGCCGCGAAGCCTTGCAGAATTGCCTGCATGACGCCTTCGGCGAACGAATCAGTGTGCGGGAGCCGGAAGGCGGCCTGGCGCTGTGGGTGCGCTTCGACGATGGGATCAACGTCGATCGGATGGCGGCCAGCGCATTGGATCACGGGCTGGTAGTGCGCAGTGGCCGGCAGTTTTCGCCACAGGACCTGCCAGAAAATGCGCTGCGCCTGGGCTTTGCTTCACTCAATCAGGAAGAAATCCGTGAAGCGACATTGCGCCTGGCCAAAGCGGCAAGCGCGCGATAATACGCGCACAAACAAAAACGCCGATCATTGCTGATCGGCGTTTTCATTGAATATGGAGCGGGAAACGAGACTCGAACTCGCGACCCCGACCTTGGCAAGGTCGTGCTCTACCAACTGAGCTATTCCCGCATATTGGCGTCCCCTAGGGGACTCGAACCCCTGTTACCGCCGTGAAAGGGCGGTGTCCTAGGCCACTAGACGAAGGGGACACACAACTGAAATACATGGTGTGTATTTCAGTGTCCAGAGATTAGATCCGAAGATCATGCCCTGGTTTCACTCAGTGCCGCCCGAGAGCAACACTGCTTAAATTTGGAGCGGGAAACGAGACTCGAACTCGCGACCCCGACCTTGGCAAGGTCGTGCTCTACCAACTGAGCTATTCCCGCATATTGGCGTCCCCTAGGGGACTCGAACCCCTGTTACCGCCGTGAAAGGGCGGTGTCCTAGGCCACTAGACGAAGGGGACACACGTACAACATTCACTCCCTGCCGCGTTTCGCTGTGTGCTTTACGCTGCAAGTGGCGCGCATTCTATGGATGGATTGAAAGGTCGTCAACCCCCAAGGATAAATTTATTTAAATCAATGACTTCGCCCTGCTTTGCGGGCTTTGTGGGCATTTTGCCCGTCCGGGCTTTGACGCCTATATTCTGGCGCCCGACAAGACGCTATAGTTCAGGCTGGCAAATGATGGCAATGTGCATCCATGCAGGGAACGCCAACCTATAGAGAAGAAAGTCGCTGGGCAACTGGTCGAACAGTCCTATCCGCCGGATGGCCCAATCACTACACTCCACTGTAAACCCTATAAAGAGGTCACACCGGTGACACCACTCATGATCACCCTGCTGGTAATAGCCGGGATCGCAATACTGATCGCCATTGGCTACATGAACCACGTGGTGGAAAACAACAAGCTGGAAAAGAAGCGCACCGAGATCGAACTCAACGATCGCCTGCGCCGTTGCGGTGAAATCACCGAGACCTTCCCCGGCCAGTTGATGACCCCGGCACTCAAGCTGTTGCTGACCCGGCTCGAGCTCAACGTCAACCAGCGCCTGTTGGCCCTCAACAAGTCCAGCGCACCGCTCAAGGCCCGTGTCGCCGAATTGAACACCCTGGCAGCCCAGGGCGAATCGATCCCGGTGAACAACCCGCCCTCCCCGATCCAGACCGAAGCCAAGGCCAAAGATGTGCGCTTCCTGCTCGAAGCCCTGCATGGCCAGGTTACCCGTGCGGCCCAGGACGGTTTCCTGCCGGCCAACGAAGCCAAGCACTGGATCCGGGAAATTCGTCATATCCTGGTGTTGTTGCATATCGAGTTCTTCAACAACCTCGGCCAGCATGCCTTGCAGCAAGGCCAGCCCGGTCAGGCCCGCCTGGCTTTCGAGCGTGGCGTGCAGTACCTGCGCAAGCAACCGGAACCGGTGGTCTACAGCGCCCAGTTGCAATTGCTGGAGAAACAACTGGCACGCGCCAACTCCACGGTGCTCACCAACAGCAAGCCGGCCGAAGACGAGGTCAACGAATTGACCGAAGGCCTGAAAGTGGTGGACGCCGACGCCGACTGGAAAAAGAAAGTCATCTACGACTGATCGCTGCACCTGTGGTGGGCGGGCCCGCTCACCACCTCCCTCTATGCAACATGCCATCACTTTGCATCTATCCTCCGCCCCGCGACTAGCGTAAAAACATGCCCCTCACTCCGTGAAGTCAGAGGCCTGCTATGCCTGTCGCCATCATTGATGGACAACCGCTGCACTACCTTGACCAGGGCACCGGCCCGGTCGTTCTGCTGGGCTCGAGCTACCTGTGGGGCCGCGAAATGTGGACGCCGCAGATCGAAGCCCTGTCGCAACAGTACCGCGTCATCGTGCCTGAGCTGTGGGGTCATGGCGAATCGGGCCAGTTGCCTGAGCACACTCGCTCACTGGACGACCTGGCACGCCAGACCCTGGCATTGCTGGACCACCTGGATATCGCCCAGACCAACCTGGTGGGCCTGTCGGTCGGCGGCATGTGGGGCGCACGCCTGGCATTGCTCGCCCCGGAACGCATCAACAGCCTGGTGCTGATGGACACCTACCTCGGCGCCGAGCCCGAGGCGACCCGCCAGTACTATTTCTCGCTGTTCAAGATGATCGAAGACGCCGGGGCCATCCCGGAGCCATTGCTGGACGTGGTCGCGCCGATCTTCTTCCGTCCGGACATCGACCGTGAATCCGCGCTGTACCAGGACTTCCGCCAGGCCTTGCAGGCATTCCCCAGAGAGCGCCTGCTCAATAGCATTGTCCCGCTGGGCCGGGTGATCTTCAGCCGTGATGATGTACTTGAGCAACTGTCACGCCTGGACGCCGATACCACCCTGGTCATGTGCGGCGAGCAAGACAAACCCCGTCCGCCGGCAGAGTCGCAGGAAATGGCCGAGCTCATTGGCTGCAGCCTGATCCTGATCCCGAATGCCGGGCATATCTCCGCCAGGGAAAACCCCGACTTCGTCAATGAAGCGCTGCTGACGTTCCTCGCCAACAACGCCTGAGGTGCCTGCCCTTTGGTCGCTGCGCTTGGGCAGCGATCAAAGGCGGAAGTGCCCCACCATTCCCTTGAGTTCAGCCCCCAACTGCGCCAGCTGAATGCTCGACGCGGCGTTGCCCTGCATGCTCAACGCCGATTGATCGGCGCTCGCACGAATGCTGGTCACACTGCGATTGATCTCTTCGGCCACCGAGCTTTGCTCCTCGGCGGCGGCGGCGATCTGCTGGTTCATCTGCTGGATCAACGACACCGCCACAGCGATGCTGCCGAGCGCGCTTTCGGTTTCCAGCGCATCGCTGACCGCCAGCTTCACCAGTTCCCCGCTCTGCTGGATCTGCTGTACCGATGATTGCGCAGCACTGCGCAAGGTGCTGACCAGCCGCTCGATTTCTTCGGTCGATTGCTGGGTGCGCTTGGCCAATGCCCGCACTTCATCGGCCACCACCGCAAACCCGCGGCCCTGCTCGCCTGCGCGGGCGGCCTCGATAGCGGCGTTGAGCGCCAGCAGGTTGGTTTGCTCGGCCACGCTTTTGATCACGCTCAACACCGTGCCGATATGCTGGATTTCCGCACTCAGGCTTTCGATGCTGGCGCTGGCACTGGTGCTCGAGGTCGCCAGCAATTCGATGCGCTGCAAACTCTGGCGCACCACCTGCTGACCACTGTCGACCTTGTCATCCGCCGTCTGGGCAGCCTGCGCCGCTTCTTCGGCGTTGCGCGCCACATCATGCACCGTGGCGGTCATCTGGTTCATGGCCGTGGCCACCTGTTCGGTCTCTTCCTTCTGGCTGCTGACCTCGACATTGGTTTGCTCGGTAACGCTGGACAGCGAATGGGCGGAACTCGCCAGTTGCTCGATACCCGCCTGCAACCCGCTGACCATCTGGCTCAGGCCGTTGCCCATCTGCTGCATGGCCTGCATCAACTGGCCGATTTCGTCGCGACGGCTGACTTCCATTCGCCCGCTCAGATCGCCCGAGGCAATCTGCTGCGCCACCGCGATCACACTGCGCAGAGGCGCGACGATCAGGCGAGTAATCACCCACGCGGCAATCAACCCCACCAACAGGGCCAAGGCCGACGACCCCACGATCAACAGCGCGCTTTTCTTCAACTGCGCCTGCATCGACTGGTCTTCGGCGTCATACGCCTGGTTGACCCGGCTGACCACTTGGTCGGCACGATCATGCAATTGCTTGTAGACCCCTTTCTCCTGGGCCAGCAACCCGGTGTATTCGCCGAGTTTTTCGCTGAAAGAGGCGATATGCCCCGAAACCTCGCCGAGCACCGTCTGGTAGCCCGCATCCTTGACCGAGGCTTTCAGTTGCTCGACCTGGGCCAGGGCCTGATCAGCCTGCTCGATCTTGCCCTGCTCGGCATTGTCTTCATCCCCCTTGCGACTCTGGTCGAGGCGCACCCGGGCTTCGTTCATGGCTTGCAACATCAGCCGCGAGACCTGGCTGACCTGCCCGGCCTGTTCGATGAACTCTGCACCCTCCTTGCCCTGGCTCTCCTTGAGGCCATAGGCGCCGTCGTCCGCGAGGCCGGCCTGCAACACGTCGAGGTTGTTGGCGACGCTGGAGACCGACCAACTCGCCATCTCCAGGGCCAGGTCCTTGGTCTGGGTCAACTCGACAAACTCATCGAACGCCTTGCGATACGCCGCCAGGGCTTGCTCGACATCGGTCATCACCGGCACATTCGCCGCCGACTGCGTCTTGAGGCTCGCGGCCAGGGTGGCCAGGGCATCGACACTTTCATGCAGGGCATCGACGGATTTGGGGTCGGCGTGCAACGCATAGTCCTGCTCGATCAGGCGTACCTTCAGCAAGCCACTATTGAGGGCGGACATGCTCTTGAGCCCTTCGAAGCGCTGCCCCACGGTTTGCAGGGACCACACGCCAATCGCCGCCACCACAGCGGTCAGCAAGAGCACCAGGGTGAAGCCCAGGCCCAGTTTTTTCGCCATACCCAGGTTGGCGAAACGTCGTTGCACGCCCGAAATCATTGCACTTGAATCCTCTCGCAATGGCAGATGCCATCAAGCCCGGTTTCCAGAACACGAGATTCGCAACGAGAAGGCATTGAACACAAGTCGTTGGCGCCGGAATAATGGCAAAAAGCTACACTCTCGTCGTTTTCAGAATGGTCGAGGTCGATCTGGCGGGCCCCATGGCTCGGAACAAGGCCAGTGCCCGCCGATCATCAGCATAGGCCACATTGATGCGCTGCCAGTCACTGTGTTCCTGCGTCGGACTGAACAGCGCCCCGGGAGACAGCAAGACCCCCAGCTTCCGTGCACAGACCTGCAGCTGAGTACCCACCCCCAAACGAGGCCGGGCCCACAGGAACATGCCGCCTGCGGGCACGGCGAACACCTCCCACTCTTCATCCTCCAATACCTGCAAGGTCGCGGCCATCTGGGTTTTCAGCCGCCTGCGCAGGCGCTGCACCCATTTGCGATAGGTGCCATTGGCCAAGAGCGTGGCGATCACCGCTTCGGCAAACCGCGATGTGCCGAACCCCGTCAGAGTCTTCACGCTTGCCAGTTGCTCGATGAATGCGCTGCTCGCACAAAGATAGCCCACACGCAGGGCGCTGCTCAGGGTCTTGGAAAAACTCGAGACATAGATCACCCGCCCATCATGGGGCAATGCCGAAAGCCGGGCGCAACTGGCATGTTGCAAGTCGCCGAACACGTCCTCTTCGATGATCAGGAAATCGTCCCGGTGGGCCAGTTGCACGATGCGTTCGGCGACCGCGCGCCCCAGGCTGGTCCCGGTGGGGTTGTGGTACAGGCTATTGATGAACAGGCACTTGGGACGATGACTCTGCAGCAGCGTTTCCAACCTCGAGATATCCGGCCCGCGGGAACTGCGCGGCAGCTCCAGCAGCGTGACCCCGTGAAAGGCCAGTTGTCGATACAGGTTGGCATACCCTGGTGTTTCAACAATGACCTTGTCACCCGCCTTGAGCAAGGTACGGATGAGCAAGTCCTGTGCATGGCTGGCGCCGGCCGTGGTGAGAATGCAATCGAGGCTGGTGGCCACCTGATTGCGGGCCAGACGCTTGAGCAATTGCTCGCGCAGCGCCGGCAGGCCCAACGGGGTGCTGTAGTTGAACAGCCCGGCGGTATCGGTGCGGGTGACTTCCCGGATGGCGTAACTGATGTCATCGCTCTCGTGCCAGGCTTCCGGCAACCAGCCACATCCCAGCTTCAACTCGCCCAGCGGGCTATCGGTAAAAGTCCCCCAGCCTTGTTCGGCGCCCTCATACCAATGCTGTTCAGGGAGCTTGAGCGGTTGCGCCACAACAAAACCCGCCCCCTGCCTGGAAGCCAGCAAACCTTGGGCTGCCATACGCTCGAACGCTTCGATCACATTCGACTGGCTGAGCAGGTTGTCGAGCGCCACTTGCCGGATGGACGGGAGGCGCGTCCCGGGCTCGGCACCACTCGTGCGAATCCAATCCGTCATTGCACTGACGATTTGCTGCACCACCGGTACAGGGGCTTGCCGATCGATCCCTAATTCCATGCGCCACTCACTTCAACTGTCTGTTATTCAACCCCAGCAGTTAAGCACAGAAGCCCATCGCTTCCGGTCGCCACATTTTATTAAATTATTGATTTTATTGAATTATTTACCTATTGACACACATTCGACCAAGGCGTTTTGCCAGCTTGGGAAAAACCTCACAGCGCTCCAAACCGCTTTCGGGTGGAGCGCAGCCAGAGTTCCTAGATGGCGGTGGCGCCACCGTCGACCGCCAGGGCCTGACCGGTGGTGAACGCCGCACCGTCACTGCACAGGTACAACACCGCGCCGGCGATTTCCTCGACCTTGCCAATGCGCCCCACCGGGTGCATGGCTGCTGCGAATTCGGCCTTGCGTGGGTCGGCTTCATAGGCGCGGCGGAACATATCGGTATCGATCACCGCCGGGCACACCGCATTGACGCGGATTTTCTTTTTCGCGTATTCGATGGCCGCCGACTTGGTCAGACCGATCACCGCATGCTTGGACGCCGCATAAATACTCATCTTCGGCGCCGCGCCCAACCCCGCGACCGACGCCGTGTTGACGATGGCCCCGCCGCCCTGGGCCAACAGCAACGGCAATTGGTGCTTCATGCACAGCCACACGCCCTTGACGTTGACCCCCATGATCGCGTCGAACTCATCCAGGGTGCCGTCTGCCAGCTTGCCTTTCTCGATCTCGATCCCGGCATTGTTGAAGGCATAGTCCAGTCGACCGTAAGCCGCGATGGTCTGCGCCATCAGTTGCTGCACATCCGCCTCCAGCGTGACGTTGCAGCGCACGAACAGCGCTTCGCCACCGCCCTGCTGGATCAGCGCAGCCGTGGCCTCGCCGCCCGCAGCATCCAGGTCGGCCACCACCACTTTCAAACCTTCCGCGGCGAACGCCAGCGCCGTGGCGCGGCCAATGCCGGCGGCGGCGCCGGTCACCAGGGCAACCTGGCCGGAAAACGTCATGCTCATGGGGAGATGTCCTCTGCAAGAAATAACCGTGGGCCGAGTCTAGCCAAGGCTGCGACGGATGCGTCAGCACTATCAAAAGGCCGGTTGAGACCGCATGAATCACAGTGATAACACCACCTGGACAACTATCAGCCACACCTATCGAGGAGCATTCGCCTCCCTGGCGGACCTTGCCCCGAGGCCGTTCCGGGTCTATCAATCAAAGTTCATTTCCAAGCAAAGAGTCGTTGCCATGACCGCCCAGACCAATCGCCAGTTCCTGCTTGCCAAACGCCCTGTCGGCGCGGCCACGCGGGAGACGTTCACCTACCAGGAAGTACCGGTGGGCACGCCCCAGGACGGGCAGGTGCTGGTACGCAACGAATACCTGTCCCTCGACCCGGCCATGCGTGGCTGGATGAACGAGGGCAAGTCCTACATTCCACCGGTGGGGATTGGTGAAGTGATGCGCGCGCTGGGAGTCGGTCAGGTGATTGCCTCGAGCAACCCTGAATTCGCGGTGGGGGACTACGTGAATGGTGCCCTGGGCGTGCAGGATTACTTCCTCGGCGAACCTCGGGGTTTCTACAAAGTCGATCCGAAACTGGCACCGCTGCCGCGCTACCTGTCGGCCCTGGGCATGACTGGCATGACTGCCTATTTCGCCCTGCTCGACACGGGTGCGCCCAAAGCCGGCGAGACCGTGGTGATTTCCGGTGCCGCGGGGGCCGTGGGCAGCATTGCCGGGCAGATCGCCAAGATTAAAGGCTGCCGTGTAGTGGGGATTGCCGGTGGGGTCGATAAATGCAAGTTCCTGGTGGATGAACTGGGCTTCGACGCGGCCATCGATTACAAGAGCGAAGACGTGCCCGCCGCGCTCAAGCGCGAGTGCCCCAAGGGCGTGGATGTGTATTTCGATAACGTGGGCGGTGAGATTCTCGACGCCGTGCTGAGCCGCCTGGCGCTGAAAGCCCGCGTGGTGATCTGTGGCGCGATCAGCCAGTACAACAACAAGGACGCGGTGAAAGGCCCGGCCAACTACTTGTCATTGCTGGTCAACCGCGCGCGCATGGAGGGATTTGTGGTGATGGATCATGCCGCGAATTTCGCCGCCGCCGGGAAGGAAATGGCGGGCTGGATGGCGCAGGGCAAACTCAAGAGCAAGGAAGATATCGTGGAAGGGCTGGAGACGTTCCCGGAAACCCTGATGAAGCTGTTTAACGGGGAGAACTTCGGGAAGCTCGTACTCAAGGTCAACTGAGTCGATCGTTCCCAGGCTTTGCGTGGGCGTTCAGCGCGTGACGCAGAGCGTCACAAAAGGCATTCCCACGCAGAGCGTGGGAACGAGCCAGACAAGCTATCAGGCGATTTCGGCGACGACTGTCGCCAGCGCCTTGGCCGGGTCCGCCGCCTGGCTGATCGGGCGACCGATCACCAGGTAATCAGAGCCCGCATCCAGTGCCTGGCGTGGAGTCAGGATACGGCGCTGGTCATCCTGGGCGCTGCCCGCCGGGCGAATCCCCGGCGTCACCAGTTGCAACGACGGGTGTGCGGTCTTCAGGGCCTGGGCTTCCAGCGCCGAACAGACCAGGCCATCAAGCCCCGCCTTCTGTGCCAGGGCCGCCAGGCGCAAAACCTGCTCCTGGGGTTCGATGTCCAGGCCGATGCCGGCCAGGTCTTCACGCTCCATGCTGGTCAGCACGGTGACGCCGATCAGCAAAGGTTTCGGGCCGCTGCGCTGTTCCAGCACGTCGCGGCAGGCCGCCATCATGCGCAGGCCACCGGAGCAGTGCACGTTGACCATCCACACGCCCATTTCGGCGGCGGCCTTGACCGCCATGGCGGTGGTGTTGGGGATATCGTGGAATTTCAGGTCGAGGAACACCTCGAAGCCCTTGTCACGCAGGGTGCCGACGATTTCCGCGGCGCAACTGGTGAACAGTTCCTTGCCCACCTTGACCCGGCAAAGCTTGGGGTCCAACTGGTCAGCCAGCTTCAGTGCGGCGTCACGGGTGGGGTAATCCAGGGCGACGATGATAGGCGTCTGGCAAACGGACATTGGAATGGGCTCTCAGGCAAGTCGAAATCGGCGCGGATTGTAGCGCAAGCGACGCCATTGCGGGATCCGATGATCGGTAAATACTCGTCAACCGCCGCCCGGCGGGCGTTACGGTCAAATATTTCAAAGCTGATACATTCACGACATGCCCTCAACACGCCCTACGGCTAGCCTAGCACGCACGACCCATTGTCCAGCACTTCCAGCCATGGGGCTGGACGCCTATGCTGGACATCACCCCCGGCAGATGATCGCACTATGCATACCCCTTCCGTCCCTGTGAACGACGAGCCAAAAAGCGCGGTGATCGCCGATGACAAGCGTTGGAACACCCGTGCGCTGATCGTCGATGACGATGTGCCGATCCGCGAGCTGCTGATCGATTACCTGGCGCGCTTCAATATCCTCGCCACGGGCGTGACCGACGGTGCGGCCATGCGCCAGGCCATGCAGGCCGAAACCTTCGACGTGGTAGTGCTCGACCTGATGCTGCCCGGCGAAGACGGCCTGTCGCTGTGCCGCTGGTTGCGCAACGAATCGGACATTCCGATCCTGATGCTCACCGCCCGCTGCGAACCCACCGACCGCATCATCGGCCTGGAGTTGGGCGCCGACGACTACATGGCCAAGCCGTTCGAGCCACGCGAGCTGGTGGCACGCATCCAGACCATCCTGCGCCGCGTGCGGGATGACCGCACCGAACAGCGCGCCAACATTCGTTTCGACAACTGGCGGCTCAACAGTGTGCTGCGCCAACTGGTCGCCGACGATGGGCTGGTGGTGCCGTTGTCCAACGCCGAGTTTCGCCTGCTGTGGGTATTCATCGAACGTCCGCGCCGGGTGTTGAGTCGCGAGCAGTTGCTGGACGCCGCCCGTGGCCGTTCCATCGAAGCCTTTGATCGCAGCATCGACCTGCTGGTCTCGCGCCTGCGCCAGAAACTGGGGGATGACCCGAAGGCGCCGCAATTGATCAAGACCGTGCGCGGCGAAGGCTACCTGTTCGACGCCCGAGACATCGGCTGATGCGCGCGCCCTTCAATACGCTGTTCGGACGGCTGTTCGGCGTATTGCTGGTAGCCATCGTGCTGGCCCATGGACTGGGGATTTTCTGGTTTCACCTCTACGGCCCGCCGCCCCCTCCCGTGGGCCAAATGTTCGTGCAACAAGAGGACGGCACGCTCAAGCCGCTGCACCGAAAACACCGCCGCCCCTGGTTTGGCGGGCCGGTGGTGCCGCTGACGTTCCAGTTCATCTCCCTGATCATCGCCGCCTGGTACGGGGCCAAGCTGCTGAGCCGGCCGATCCAGCGCCTGAGCGAAGCCGCCGAGCGCCTGAGCCTCGACCTGGACAGCCCGCCCCTCAACGAGTCCGGGCCACGTGAGGCACAACAAGCCGCATCGACCTTCAACCTGATGCAAAAGCGCATCCGCGAGCAGGTGAGCCAGCGCGCACGCATGCTGGGCGCGGTGTCCCATGACCTGCGCACGCCGCTGTCGCGCCTCAAGCTGCGTCTGGAGCAGATCGACGACAGCAAGTTACAGGGTCAGATGCGCCAGGACCTGGACGACATGATCGACATGCTCGACGCCACCTTGAGCTACCTGCACGAACAGCGCACCAGCGAAACCCGCCACTGGCTGGACGTGCAGGCGCTGGTGGAGTCCATGAGCGAGAACGCTCAGGATCAGGGCTCCGACGTGCAGTTTTCCGGCAGTTGCGCACCGTTGCAGGTGCAACCGATGGCCCTGCGCTCCTGCCTGAACAACCTGATCGACAATGCCTTGCGGTACGCCGGTACGGCGCGTGTGGAACTGGAAGACAGCCGCGACGCGCTGGTCATCCGCGTGATCGACCACGGCCCCGGCATTGCGCCGGACAAACGTGAGGCGGTGTTCGAGCCGTTCTTTCGCCTGGAAGGCTCGCGCAACCGCAATTCCGGTGGCGTAGGCCTGGGCATGACGATTTCACGGGAAGCCGTCGAACGCCTCGGCGGACGCCTGAGCCTGGAAGAAACCCCGGGCGGCGGCCTGACCGCCGTGATGTGGCTGCCCAGGGCTTAAAGGGTTTTGTCGTCGCTACGCCCCTGGGCCTGGGTCGCACTCCAGTCCATCAACAGGCTGTAGGCCACGGCCAATAAGGTCGGGCCGATAAACAGGCCAATGAACCCGAAGGCGATCAACCCGCCGAATACCCCCAGCAATACGATCACCAGCGGCAGGTTGCCACCTCGGCTGATCAGGTACGGCTTGAGCACGTTGTCCACGCCGCTGATGATGAAGGTGCCCCATACACCGAGGAATACCGCGTAGGTGTAGTCACCCTTCCAGACCAGCCAGGCCGTAGCGGGGATCCACACCAACGGCGGCCCCATGGGGATCAGGCTGAGCAGGAAGGTGGCGATCCCCAGCACCAGCGCACCAGGCACGCCGGCGATCAGGAAACCGATCAGCGCCAGCAGGGCCTGGGCGGCGGCGGTGCCGATCACGCCATTGACCACCCGTTGCACGGTGCCGGCCACCAGTTCGATGTAATAACCGGCACGTTCGCCAATCAAGCGCTCCAGCAGGCGATGCACGAACATCGCCAGCCGTGGCCCGTCGCGATAGAAGAAGAACACGAACACCAGACTCAAGGTCAGTTCGAGGATCCCGCCGCCAATCTGCGCGCTGCGCGCCAGCAGCCAGTTACCCACCTGCCCCAGGTACGGCTTGATGCTGACCATCAGCGCTGCGCCCTGCTGGTCAATGCTGTCCCACATGGCGACCAGTCGTTCACCGACAAACGGAATCGATCCCAGCCAGGTGGGCGCCGCCGGCAGGCCATCGACCTGGATATCCTTGATCAGGCCCACGGCATCCCGCACATGGTCAGCCAGATTGAAGCCCAGCCATACCAGCGGCACCGCCACCAGCAACATCCAGCCCAGGGTCAGGATGCCGGCCGCAAGGGATTCCCGACCGCCCAGCGAGCGCGTGAGCAGGCGCATCAACGGCCAACTGGCAAACGCCAGCACCGCGCCCCAGAACAGCGCCGACCAGAACGGCGCCATGACCCAGAAACTGGCGCCGAACAGCACCAACAGCAGGATTTGCACCAGCAGGCGATCATTATTGAGCATCGGGTATCTCGAGAGGCAGACAGTAGAAAGCAGCTTAGGCGAACGGCGCAGGTCCGTTCGCCCGATGATGCCTAGCGTATCAGATGCAGGTGCAGGCCCTTGGCATCGCCGCTGCCGGTTTCCATGCGTGCGGCACGCACGCCGCTGTCGATCAGGCCCTGGCGCCAGACTTCGGCATTGGGGCCGGTCAGACTGACCCGCAGCGTCGCATCCAGGTTCAGGCCACGGGAGATCAGCGTCAGCCAGGTGGTGTCGGGTTCGCCACCCAGCGCAGGGAAGTCCAACTCCCCGGTGCTTTTCAGCTCTCGCAGCAACGTCGCTGAAGTGGGGAGCAGATCACCCAGCGGCGCGCTGGCGTCCAGTTGTTCAACATGCAGATAAGCGCGACGGTTGCCCCGGGTGATGCCGTACAGCGCGATCAGGGAGTTGTCCTGCGGCGCAGCCAGGCGCAACAGCAGGTATTCCTGCTGACCATCGGCGCCTACCAGCTTGGCGTTGCCGAACACTTCATTGGCCCACAGGCTGCTTTCGCCGCAATCGCGGGCCTGGCACCAGAACAACAGTTGCGCGCCCCGGGCCTGCAACGCTTCGCGCGTAGCGGTAAATGCCGTGCTTGAGGTGTGTTCGGCCGGCAGCTCATAGGTGATGGCGGTGGTTTGGCCTCGGGCGGTGGCCTGTCCTTCGTAGCGCAACTGGCCGCTGATCTTGCGGATGGCGCCCATGGGGTAGATGCGCTCCCTCGCTTCGGCGGGACGGTAGTCGACGATCTGCGAATCGACCTGACGGGCCACGGCAGGCAGGTCCCGGCTGCCCGGGACGTCGGCGGCGAACACCAGAGGGCTGAAGAAACAGCACAGCCCGAAGGCACGGAAACTTCCTTTACGCAGGCTCATCGGATACATGAACCCTGGCCATCGGAGCGCACAGCGGTGTTGAGATGCTTCATGGTTGACTCCCTTTCAATCCGCCCAGCCTCGGCAGTTGACCCCGCCAAGTCAAGGCGTGGAGAAGAACCGATTGAAACAGTCTGCAACAAGGACCGCGCCGGACTCATCATTCAGGTGTAGATGATGGGCGCCTGGCAGCGTGTTCACCGCAAAGGGTAGCTGGGAAAGCAATTCGGAATGTTTCGCCAGCATGCCGTCCGCCGCGACGACCAACTGCGCCGGGCACGCCACCCGCCGCATGAAGGCCATGGCCTGTTCGTCGGTCAGACGCATCGGCGAAGCCAGGGTCAGGCGACTGTCGCTGCGCCAGGTATACCCGCCCGGCACGGGCATCAAACCACGCTGGGCCAACAGTTCCGCCGCTTCACGGCTGACGGCCACCACGCCTTTCATCCGCGCTTCAACCGCCCGGTCCAGGGTACCGTAGACCGGCTTGCGTTTGTCCTGCAGGTTCAATTGCGCCTGCAGCGCCATGCCCAGGCGTTCGGCAGCGTTCTCACCGCTGGCCGTCGGCGGTATCACGCCGTCGATCAATCCCAAGTGCGTCACCCGCTCCGGCAGGGCGCCGGCCAGCACCAGGGAAACGATGGCGCCCAGGGAGTGGCCAAGTAATGCAAAACGTTTCCAGCCAAGCTGCTCAGCGACTTGCAGCACATCGAACACGTAATCCCACAGGGCATAGCCCGCCCCCACCGGGCGATGTGCCGAATGCCCGTGCCCGGCCATGTCCAGCGCGACGATACGCAACCCCTCAAGCTTCGGCGCCAGTCGCGCGAAGCTGTTGGCATTGTCCAGCCAGCCATGCAACGCAATCACCGGCAAGCCATCTTCAGGGCCGAACAGGTGGGCGGCCAATTCGATATGGGGCAGGCTCAGGCGCACTTCTTCGACGGGCGTGCTCATGCGCAATCGCGCTCGCGGGCTTCCCAGCGGGAGAACAGGTTTTTGATCAAGGTCGCGGTGTCCTGGGGGCGTTCGAGCGGGAACATATGGCCACCGGGCATGGTGAGCATTTCGCCCATGGGCAGGCGCCCGACGCCGCTGGCGTGGTGACGCATCACCACCCGGCTCTGCCGGCCGCGCACCACCGCCAGCGGCACTTTCAACTGGCGCACCTGGCCAGGGCTGGTATGGGGTACGCCCCGGTAGATGCTGATCTCGGTCGCCGGATCGAAGCGCAACCGCAGGCGATCGCCCACCTGGTGCAGGCCGTGTTGCAGGTAGGCGTCGAAGCATTCCGGATCGAAGCCGCGAAACAGCGTCTTGCCGGCGAAATAACTGCGCGCGGCCTCAAGGTCAGTGAACTCCTCGCGACGGCCCAGGGTGCGGCCCGCCGGGGTCAGGCGGTCGATGAAGCCAAAGCGCTTGGCGGCGCGGATCACCCAGCGGTCGGCACGGGTCAACACCGGTGAATCGAGCATGACCACGCCACGATACAACTGCGGGCAGCGCATGGCCGCATGCAGGTGCAGCACCCCGCCCAGGGAATGCCCCACGCCCCACACAGGTTCCGGTTGTTGCTCCAGATGATGGATCAGTTCATCCACCAGGTTCTGCCAGTTGTCGTCCACCGGAAACCGGGGGTCATGGCCATGCTGCGGCAGATGCGCCACCGCATATTCCGGGGCCAGGGCGGCAAACAGCTTGCCGTAGGTGGCCGAGGGGAAGCCATTGGCGTGGGCGAAAAACACGTGCTGCGACATACCGGATCCATTCACGAAAACAGAAGTCGATTGTCCCCAGCCCTGGCCGCCACAGCAATGACTGTAACTGCCAGGAATGATGACACTCACGCCACGCCTATCGCGCCGGCGGAGTTTCGCCCAGGGGCACCACGGCGACGGTCAGCCGCGACACGCAATTGCTCTTGCCCTCGTCAGTGGTGAGGCGAATGTCCCAGACGTGCGTGGTACGCCCGATATGCACCGGCCTGGCCACCGCCGTCACACGTCCGCTGCGCACGCCGCGCAGGTGGTTGGCGTTGATCTCAAGGCCGACGCAATAGAACTTGCTGGTATCGATGCACAGGTACGCGGCCATGGAGCCCAGGCTTTCGGCCAGGACCACCGAGGCGCCGCCATGCAGCAAACCATAGGGTTGATGGGTGCGATGGTCGACCACCATGCTGGCGGTCAGGGACTCGTCGTCGAAGCTTTCAAAGCGAATGTCCAGCAGTTCACCGATGGTGTTTTTCTGCATCGCGTTGAGTTGCTCGATATTCGGTTGGGTACGCCACAGGCTCATGCCATTGTCCTTGTTGGTTTTATGATGACCCTAATCCTGCCACAAAATGGTTTCGGAACGCTCGTTCCATGCCTGCAATTGTGCACCGTAGGTCGATTCGATGACGTTGCGCTTGATCTTCAGCGTTGGGGTCAGGAAACCGTTTTCCACCGCCCAGTTGTCCTTCACCACCACCAGTTGGCGCAGGCGCTCGTGTTTATCCAGCGTCTGGTTGACCTGTTCCAGCCAGCGCTCGAGGCTGGCGTGCAAGGCTTGCCGGTCGTCACCTGCCGTCGACAGCACGCACAACCCCATCGGGGCCGTCAGGCCATCGCCCACCACGCACACCTGCTCGATACACGCATGTTCGGCAAGGCGGTTTTCAATCGGTGCCGGCGCCACGTATTTGCCCTTGCTGGTCTTGAAGATTTCCTTGAGGCGTCCGGTCAGGCGCAGATGCCCGTCGAGGTCCTGCTCGCCCTTGTCGCCGGTGCGCAGAAAGCCATCCGCGGTCAGGGTCTCGGCGGTTTTCTGCGGGTCCTTGAAGTAGCCGAGCATGGTCGCACCGCTGCGTACCTGTACTTCCCCGTCGGGATCGATGCGCACTTCGACGTCCGGACACGGCAGGCCGATCCAACCGATTTTCTGTTGCCCGGGCCGACACACATGGGAGTAGCCGCAGCTCTCGGTCATGCCATACACCTCAAGCACGTCCAAACCCAGGCGTTGGTACCAGCGCAACAACGCTTCGGGCACCGGCGCCGCGCCGGACAGTGCGATACGCAACGCGTCCAGTCCCAGCCCTGCAAGCACCTTGTGGCCCACGCGCTTGCCGATAAAGGGCAGGCGCAACAAGGTATCCAGGCGCTTTTCCGGGATTTTGGCGTAGACGCCCACTTGGAATTTGGTCCAGATACGCGGCACGCCGAACAATGCAGTGGGCCGCGCGCGGCGCAGGTCGGTCAGAAAGGTATCGAGGCTTTCAGCGAAAAACACCGTCTGCCCGGTGTAGATTGCCGCCATCTCGACGAACATTCGCTCCGCCACGTGACACAGCGGCAGGTACGACAGCAACCGGTCACCCTCCCCCAGACCGAACAGTTCGGTGCCCCGTGTGGCGGCAAACCCCAGGGCGCCGAAACTGTGCATCACGCCTTTGGGCAGGCCGGTGGTGCCGGAGGTGTAGATGATCGTGGCCAGGTCGGAAGGTGCGGGCGCCGGGTCATCGCGAATCGGCGAACAGCCTTGCAGGTCGGCCCAGCTCACAGCGAAATCCCCCGAGGGGCACAGCGGCAGACTGATGGTGGTCACACCCGCCGGTACGCCCGGCGCCATGGCGGGCCAATCATCGAGCTTGCCGATAAACGCCAGCGCCGCCTCGGAGTGCTTGAGCACATGGGCCACGGAGTCGGCGGTGAGGTTGGGGTACAGCGGTACCGAGACATGCCCGGCCATCCAGATCGCCAGGTCGGCGATGACCCAGTGCGCACAGTTTTTCGAGATCAGGGCAATGTGCGACCCGGGGGGCAATTCCCTGGCGCGCAGCCAGTGCGCCGCGCAACGGGCCTGGTGACCGACATCCCCCCAGGACAGGCTCTGTACTTCGCCGCCGCCCACAGGCTGCACCAGGAAAGGTTGGCGCGGGTGGCGCGCCTCACGTTCGAAGAAGACCTGCAACGGCAAACGAAAAGCGACAGACATGGAACGCGCTCCTGTGTGATCCGAAGATAGCCAACCAAGCACTTGCTCGGTTGACTATATAGCACACACAAAGCGGTGATCGTTCCTACGGATTCTTCACACTCACCAGCGTCATCAGCCCCGCCAGCGGGAAATCCCCTTCCAGTTCGGCCAGACTGGCGGTGTGCATCGGCTGCGGCTGGCGCTGATGGCCGTGTTGCAGGAAGCTGATCAAGCTGCCGACCAGCGGCTGATGGCTGACCAGCAGCACATTGTCATCCGTGTCGAGCTGCTCCAGTACCTGATGCGGATACCCGTCGGGGGTCAGCCACGGCACCGTACGAATATCCGCCGCGAAGCCCAGGGCTTCGCGCACCAGCTGCGCAGTCTGCTGTGCACGCACGTACGGACTGGCGATGATGGCACTGAGCGGCTGGCCGACCAGGTGCGCCGCACTGCGCAGCACTTCGGCGCGACCATGCTCGGTGAGGTTGCGCTCGGCGTCGGTGCGCGCGTGGCCTTCGGCCTCACCGTGGCGAAGAATCCACAGTTTCACAGTTTCGGCTCTTCGTCGCGCGCCGGGTGCGGCGCTGGTGGCACGCTGTGCGCCGCTTCGCCCTCGGGTGCGCGTGGCGTCGGCCAATCCGCGAACGGCCAGGGCTTCTGCTCGGTGTGGAAGCTGCCGAAGCGGCCGATCTGCGCGAGGAACTGGCTGAGGCTGTCACCGAAGTTCATCAGGCCCAGGTTCGGCGCGCCGTAGACCAGGCGGTAAATCAGTTGCACCACTACCAGTGCACCGAGCAGGAACTGCGCGACCTGCCACACCAGGGCGAACACCAGCATCCACAGGATGCGCAAGACAATGGATTCGTATTGGGGAGCTGTTTTCGGATCATTCATGGCGCGTTCCTCAGTTGAAACCGCTGGTGGAGATAAAGTCGACGTCGGTTTTCGGCTCGGCGCGCATCAGCAACTCGATGACCTGGTTGAGAGTGCGCCCTTCAAACAGGATCGCATGCAACCCGGCGACCAGCGGCATGTACACCCCCACCTCCTGAGCCTTGGCCTTCAAGACCTTGAGGGTGTTGACGCCTTCGGCCACTTCGCCCAGCCGCGTCACTGCGTCCTCCAGGCTCAAGCCCTGGCCGAGGGCAAAGCCGACTTGATAGTTGCGACTCTTCGGCGACGAACAGGTGACGATCAGATCGCCCACACCCGCCAGCCCCAGGAACGTCATCGGGTTGGCGCCCTGGTTCACCGCGAAGCGGGTCATTTCCGCCAGCGCACGGGTGATCAGCATGCTCTTGGTGTTTTCGCCCATGCCCAGCGCCACCGCCATGCCGGCAATGATCGCGTAAACGTTTTTCAGCGCACCGCCCAACTCGACACCAAAGCGATCGGCGCTGGCGTAGACGCGGAAGGTACGGCCATGCAACACCGCCTGGACGCGCTCGCACAGGTCCTCGTCTTCACTGGCCACCACGGTCGCCGTGAGCGCGTGCTCGGCCACTTCCCGTGCCAGGTTCGGCCCGGACAGCACGCCGATACGCGCGCGCGGGGCGATTTCCTCGAGAATTTCGCTCATCAGCTTGAAGGTTTGCGCCTCGATCCCCTTGGTCAGGCTGACCAGCAGCTTACCCGCCAGCCGCTCGGCATGGGGGGCCAGTACCGAACGCAAGGCGCTGGAGGGCAACGCGACGAAGCACAGGTCGCAATCGGTCAGGGTGGTCAACAGGTCGGTGACCGGCTCGACCGCCGGGTGAACCTTGATGCCTTTGAGATAACGGGGATTTTCGCGGTGCACCCGGATGGCCTCGGCCTGTTCGGGATCACGCATCCACTGGCGCACCGAATGGCCATTTTCAGCCAGCAGGTTAGCCACGGCGGTACCAAAACTTCCGCCTCCCAGGACCGCAATAGGGCGCTGTTCAGTCATATGCAATCCGTTAATCCATACCAGTGGCAATGGCGGCATTATACGGGGCGACCCGCTGGCGGCCAGCCCCTGTCACGCTTGTCGGAAAATGCCATGCCTGTATGAAGTAATTGCGAGGGCGACGACTGGCAAATGGCCCCGCCTCGGTTAACATGGGCGGCTATCCGTCATCATCAAGGCCGTTCCGTGTATTTGGGCCCTCCTCCCCGTTCGTCGCTGTGGTTGATGCTGCTGGGCATGCCGTTCGGCAGCCTGCCTGCACTGGCCGACGACTTGTTCCTCGACAGCCAGCCGCTGCCCCAGGTCTTGACCGCCACGCGCCTCAAGCAATCGGCCGCCGCCGTGCCCGGCAGCATGACCGTGATCGACAGCGAGCTGATCAAGGCCAGCGGTGCGCGGGACATCAGCGAATTGCTGCGCCTGGTCCCCGGCATGATGGTCGGCTACACCACCGGCAACCAGGCGGCGGTGAACTACCACGGCACCAGCGCCAGCGACGCACGCCGCATGCAGGTGCTGATCGACGGTCGCTCGGTGTACCGCGCAGGCCTGGCCACGGTGGACTGGAGCGACATCCCGGTGGCCATGGAGGATATCGAACGCATCGAAGTGTTCCGTGGCCCCAACACCGTCAGCTACGGCGCCAACGCGCTGATGGCTGTGGTGAATATCCTCACGCGCTCGCCGGCCAACAGCCAGGGCACGCGGGTCAAGGTGACCCGAGGCGAACGCGGCATCAATGACTTCTACGCCAGCCAGGGCATGGGCTGGGACACCGGCGATCTGCGCCTGTCCCTCTCGGGCCAGCAGGACGATGGTTTCGACAGCGATGCCATCGGCGCCGACCGCCGTGACAGCCGCCGTCTCAGCCGTTTCAGCCTGGCCGTCAGCCAGACCCTGAATGCGCAGCAAAGCATCGACTGGCAACTGAACGCCAAGGAAGGGACCAATCAACGTCCGTATACCTACGCGCCGGTATTCGCCGGCATTACCGAAGGCGGTAACAATTCCGACGTCACCGCCAAGGACTACGCCGCGTCCCTGCGCTGGAACTTCGATTTCAATCCCGAACACAGCCTGTATATCCAGGGCTCGGCGCAACAGTGGGACCGCCGGCAGATCTGGAAGGCCTGCGACGCCAAGGTCTCGTTCAGCCCGGAACTGACCCAGTTGTGGCAGCTCAACCCCAACTACGCCGAACTGCTCGCCCGGCACATGGACACTTACAGCCAGGGCTCCGCGCCCCCGGGCAGCGCCGCCGAGCAGGCACTGGCCAACCAGGTGCTGCAGCAATGGCGCGACGGTGCCAGCCAAAGCGTGTGTGGCGATATCGACCAAAGCACACGCGAAAGCCGCTACGACCTTGAGATTCAGGACACCCTCAGCCTGTCCGACAGCCTGCGCCTGGTCAGTGGCATGAACTACCGCTACGACCGTGCAGACTCCGATACCTACTTCAACGGCACCCTCGACGACACCACCTGGCGCCTGTTCGGCCAACTGGAATGGCGCGCCACCGAACACTGGTTGCTGCAAGGCGGCGCCATGTACGAAGACACCTACCTGAGCGGCAACTCGCTGACGCCACGGGTGGCGGTCAACTACCTGATCAACCCGCGCCATGGCCTGCGCGCGGTGTACTCCGAAGCGATCCGCTCACCGGACATGTTCGAGAACAACGTCAACTGGAGCTACCGCGTCACCAACCTCAGCTCGCCGGCTTTCGGGCAGACCAGCGGGCAATACTTCGTGAAGACCCGTGGCCCGGGCAACCTCGACAAAGAACTGATGCGCTCGCGGGAACTGGGCTACAACGGCTTTTTCGCCGACATCGGGCTGAACATGGACGTCAAGCTGTTCTATGACGAAATCACCGACATGATCAGTTCGCCCCTGCGCAATAACCAGTACATCGCCAGCAACGCCAACAGCGCACGCTTCACCGGCGCCGAATCGCAGTTCGACTGGCGCATGAGCAACGCCGACCGCCTGCGGCTGACCTATGCTTACGTCGACGCCTCCTCCACCAATCCGCTGGACAGGGCCCAGACAGCCCGCAACAGTGGTTCAGCCGGCTGGCTGCGCGAATGGGGCCAGGGCTGGTCCAGTGCACTGTTCTACTATGGCGACGACGCACTCAACGAATATCGCTTCGAACGGGTCGACCTGCGGGTGGCCAAGCGCATTGCCCTGGGCAAAGCCAATGTGGAGCTGGCCGGCATGCTGCAAGAACGCCTCGACAACCAGCCGACCACCTGGGCCGACAACAACTACGACCATCGCCACGTCCTCTACTTCAGCGCGGAGTTAGAGTTCTGACATGGGCGATTTGTCACGGATGACCTTCTTCTTCAACTACCGGCTCTGGCGCCGTGTGTGCGTGCTGGCCTGCCTGTGGCTGGCGGCACCGGCATGGAGCGCCGAAATCCTGCTGACCGCCGCCGAAGACAGCGCCGGCGTGCAGACCTTCACGCAAGCGCTGGCCCGGCAGCGCCCCGAAGACCGCGTGACCTTCACTGCCCTCAAGGATCTGCCGGCGCCGAATCAGTTACCGAGCGGTACGCGCCTGATCCTGCTGGACCTGCCCGGCCTCGACTGGCGCTTGCAGGACACCCAGGGCCCGCCGACGCTGGTGCTGCGCATCAGCCGTCTGCAAGCCCATCAACGCCTCGGCACCACGTCGCACACCCACATCAGCCTGTTATGGAGCGATCCGCCGCTGGATCGGCAGTTGCGACTGATCTCCAGCATCCTGCCCCAGGCGCGGCGCATCGGCGTGCTGTACGGGGCCGACAGTGAGTTCCTGCTGCCCGAACTGCGCCAGCATGCCTCCCCTCTGGGCCTGGAAATCGTGCCGCAGCGCTGGGACAACATCGGTGACAGCCGCCCGCTGCAAACCCTGTTCAGGAACAGTGACGTACTGCTCGGTCTCGATGACCCGCAGTTGTACAACCCGAAAACCGCGAAGAACCTGTTGCTGAGCAGCTACGCCCAGCAATTGCCGCTGGTGGGGCCGAACGCCGGGTTCGTGCGCGCCGGCAGCCTGGCCAGTACCTACAGCGACCAGGCCGACTGGCTGGCAGTGCTTGACCGCCTGCTGGACCACTCGCCCGCCAACTGGCCGCGCTCGCTGTACCCGCAAGACTTCAAAGTCGTGGGCAACCCGCAGGTTGCACGCTCACTGGGGATCGAACAGGTGGACGAAGCCAGCGTCGCCAGCCGATTGGCCGAAGGAGAAAAACGCCCATGACCTTGCGTCGTCGTTGGGACATCAACACCCGGACCCAGCTCATCACGCTGGGCCCTGCGCTGTTGCTGACGTTGCTGTTGATCAGCTTCTTCACCTTCGTGCGGATCCAGGACCTGCGCCAGGAACTGGACCACACTGGCCAACTGATCGCCAACCAACTGGCCCCCGCCACCGAGTACGGTGTGATCTCCGGCAACAATGATGTGCTCGACAGTTTGCTGCGTGCCACGCTGGCCACGCCCCACGTGCGCTTCCTGGAAATCCAGGACAGCACCGAGAACATCCTGGTGTACGTGGAACAGCCGTCGGAGCGACACGACCGTTCGCTGTCGGTAAAAGTGTTCCAGGCGCCGATCCGCTTGCAGCATATCCAGCTGGGCAACGACTTCTTCCAGGACAACCTCAACGAACCCAAAGCGCCCCGTGCCGATTATCTGGGCCGTGTGATCGTGGGCATGTCCAACGATGCGTTCAGCCAGCGCCAGCAGGAAATCCTGTTCAAAGCCGGCATCCTGGCCTTGTTCGCGCTGCTGTTTGCCTTCCTGCTGGCGCGGCGGCTGGCGGCCAGCCTGTCGCAACCGATCAGCGCCATGGGCCATGCGGTGAAGGCCATCCAGCAGGGTGAGTACAAAACGCCGCTGCCGATCGTGGACGATTCGGAACTGGGGGACCTGTCGCGGCATATCAACAACCTTGCCGAAGGCCTCAATCAAGCCAGTCGCGAACAGCACCAGGCCATGGCGCAGTTGATCCAGACCCGTGAAGAGGCCGAACGCGCCAACAACGCCAAGTCGGACTTCCTGGCGATGATGAGCCACGAGCTGCGTACGCCGATGAACGGCGTGCTGGGCATGCTGCAATTGCTGGAAACCACCGAGATGACCGACGAGCAGACCGAGTACGCGGCGCTGGCCTCGGAGTCCACCGAACATCTGCTCAAGGTCATCAACGATATCCTCGACTTCTCGCGCATCGAACGCGCCGCCCTGGAACTTGAACATATCCCCTTCAACCTCGCGGAGCTGATCAGCAGTTGCGCCCAGGCCTTCCAGCACAGCGCCCAGCAACGCGGCCTGAGCCTGAAACTGTCGATTCCGTCGGGCATGGACGCCCTGCGTGTGCAGGGCGACCCCACGCGCATCCGGCAGATTCTGGTGAACCTGATCGGCAACGCGCTGAAGTTCACCGAACAGGGCTCCGTCACGGTCGAGCCCCACTGGCAGACGCTGGACCATGAACTGGTGTGGTGTACCTGCACCGTGCGCGACAGCGGCATCGGGATTTCCGCCGAACGCCTGGAATTGATGTTCGATGCGTTCCAGCAGGCCGACAGTTCCATTTCAAGACGTTACGGCGGCACCGGCCTGGGCCTGCCCATTGCCCGCACGCTGGCTGAACGCATGGGCGGTACCTTGCGCGCCCAGAGCGAAGAAGGTCGTGGCTCGGTGTTTACCCTGGAAATCCCCCTGGCCATCGATCAGCAGACCCTGCCGACGCTCGCCGACGACGCCGAAGGCAAAGACAGTGCGGGGGACGGGCGCCACGTATTGCTGGTGGAAGACAACCCGGTCAACCGCACCGTCGTCGAAGCCATGCTGCGCAGTCTGGGGTTCGAGGTGAGCCTGGCCACCGACGGCGCCGAAGCTGTGCGCAGTGCCGAGAGCCTGATTTTCACCGCAATCCTGATGGATTGCCGCTTGCCGGTAATCGACGGTTATGAGGCCACCCGCCAGATTCGCCAGTTGCCGGGCTGCGCCGACCTGCCGATCATCGCCCTTACCGCCAACGCCTTGCAGGGCGACCGTGAAGCCTGCCTGGCAGCAGGCATGAACGATTACCTGGCCAAGCCGTTCAAACGCACGGATTTGCAGCAAATCCTGCAGCGTTGGCTGCAATAGCGCCACGCCATCAGCCAACTCCGACTGGCGTGAAAGACGAAAGTGCGGCAGTCTTAGGCACCCGTACGGGCTGATAAACAGGCCCGGTTTAAAATTTCAGTGAACAAGTGTACATTCAGTGCCTTGACGCTGTGACTTTCACTACAACGCAATAGTCTATGTGTAGGCTGCCGGCATGAGGCGTAACGCTTCAGTCGGTTCGGGAAGATTTGCCCTACCCTGCCGCATGGGATTATTGAGGAGCTCGCATGACCAAACAAAACGCCTTTACCCGGGAAGACCTGCTGCGCTGCAGTCGCGGTGAGCTGTTCGGCCCAGGTAACGCGCAACTGCCCGCCCCGAACATGCTGATGGTGGATCGCATCACCCATATCAGCGAAGAGGGTGGCAAGTACGGCAAAGGTGAATTGGTCGCCGAGCTGGATATCACCCCGGACCTGTGGTTCTTCGCCTGCCACTTCGAAGGCGACCCTGTGATGCCGGGCTGCCTGGGCCTCGACGCCATGTGGCAACTGGTCGGTTTCTTCCTCGGCTGGCAAGGCTTGCCGGGCCGTGGCCGTGCCCTGGGTTCGGGCGAAGTGAAGTTCTTCGGCCAGGTCCTGCCGACCGCCAAGAAAGTCACCTACAACATTCAGATCAAGCGCGTCCTCAAGGGCAAGCTGAACCTGGCCATTGCCGATGGTTCGGTGAGCGTCGACGGTCGCGAAATCTATACCGCCGAAGGCCTTCGGGTCGGCGTCTTCACTTCCACTGACAACTTTTAAGGGTTATCCGCATGCGCCGCGTCGTTATCACTGGTCTGGGCATCGTTTCTTGCCTGGGCAATGACAAAGAGACCGTCACCGCTAACCTGCGTGCAAGTCGCCCTGGCATCCGCTTCAACCCGGAATATGCCGAAATGGGTCTGCGTAGCCAGGTTTCCGGCTCCATCGACCTGCCCCTCGAAGAATTGATCGATCGCAAGATCTTCCGCTTCGTCGGCCACGCTGCCGCCTACGCCTACCTGGCGATGAAAGACGCGATCGCCGACTCCGGCCTGACCGATGACCAGGTCTCGAACGTACGCACCGGCCTGATCGCCGGCTCCGGCGGCGCGTCGACCCTGAACCAGATGGAAGCGCTGGACATCCTGCGCGAAAAAGGCGTGAAGCGCGTCGGCCCGTACCGTGTCACCCGGACCATGGGCAGCACCGTTTCGGCCTGCCTGGCCACGCCGTTCCAGATCAAGGGCGTTAACTACTCGATCTCGTCCGCGTGCGCCACCAGTGCTCACTGCATCGGTACTGCCGTCGAGCAGATCCAGCTGGGCAAGCAGGACATCGTGTTCGCCGGCGGCGGTGAAGAAGAGCATTGGAGCCAGTCGTTCCTGTTCGACGCCATGGGCGCGCTGTCCACCCAGTACAACGAAACCCCGGAAAAGGCCTCCCGCGCCTACGACGCCAAGCGTGACGGTTTCGTCATCGCCGGCGGTGGCGGCATGGTGGTGGTCGAGGAGCTGGAACACGCTCTGGCCCGTGGCGCCAAGATCTACGCGGAAATCGTCGGCTACGGCGCCACTTCCGATGGCTACGACATGGTTGCTCCAAGCGGCGAAGGCGCCATCCGCTGCATGCAGATGGCCATGTCCACCGTCGACACCCCAATCGACTACCTGAACACCCACGGCACCTCGACCCCGGTCGGCGACGCCAAGGAAATGGAAGGTGTTCGTGCGGTCTTCGGCGACAAGGCACCGGCCATCAGCTCCACCAAGAGCCTGTCGGGTCACTCCCTGGGCGCCGCCGGCGTTCACGAAGCGATCTACTGCCTGCTGATGATGGAAGGCAACTTCATCGCCGGTTCGGCCAACATCGACGAGCTGGACCCAGCCGTTGCTGATATGCCGATCAAGCTCAAGACCGAAGAAAACGCCAAGATCGACACCGTGATGAGCAACAGCTTCGGCTTCGGTGGCACCAACGCCACCCTGGTGCTGAAACGCTGGCAGGGCAAATAAGGCCTGTAGCTTGAACGCATGAAAAAGCCCCGACTGGTTCGGGGCTTTTTCATGGGCAGATGAATTTAATACCGAGTCGCCTTCATCGCAGTCAAGCCAGCTCCCACAGTGACCGAGTACATCCTGAAGGAATGCAGTCAATGTGGGAGCTGGCTTGCCCATCAAGACCTTGCGACCTACACCGAAAACCGCGCCACCAGGCTATTCAGATCCACCGCCAGTCGCGACAACTCCTGACTCGCCGCACTGGTCTGGTTCGCCCCCGTGGACGTCTGGTGCGCCAGATCACGAATGTTCATCAGGTTGCGGTCCACCTCCCGCGCCACTGCCGCCTGCTGCTCCGACGCACTGGCGATCACCAGGTTGCGCTCGTTGATCAGAGTGAAGGCCGATGCAATCTCTTCCAGCGCCGTACCCGCCGACTTGGCGATATCCAGGGTCGAACGCGCCCGCGTATTACTCTGCTGCATCGCGCTGACCGCCTGATCCGTGCCCTGTTGAATCCCGCCGATCATCTGCTCGATTTCCTGGGTGGATTGCTGCGTACGGTGAGCCAGGGCGCGTACCTCGTCCGCCACCACCGCAAAGCCACGCCCGGCCTCCCCCGCGCGTGCGGCCTCGATCGCGGCGTTCAGGGCCAGCAAGTTGGTCTGTTCGGCAATCGAACGAATCACATCCAGCACCTTGCTGATGCCATAGACCTTCTGAGCCAGGTCCTCGACCTGGGTCGCATTGGTGGTCACATCCAACGCCAGCGCCTCGATCGACACGACTGTCTGATGCACCTGCTCGCGCCCGCGCTGGGCAATACGGTCCGACTCACGGGACGCCTGGGAAGTAGCCACCGCATTGCTTGCCACTTCCTCCACCGCCGCCGTCATCTGGTTGACCGCCGTCGCGGCCTGTTCGATTTCCTGGTTTTGCTGGTGCAGGCCGCGCGTGGCGTCCTCGGTGACGCAACTCAGCTCTTCGGAGGCCGATGCCAGTTGGTTCGACGATTCGGCAATACGCCGGAGGGTATCGCGCAGGTTCTCCTGCATGCCCTTGAGCGCTTGTTGCAGGCGTGCGGGCTCATCATTGCCGCTCACGCTGATCTCACCGGTCAGGTCGCCGCTCGCCACCCCTTGGGCAACCTTCAGCGACTGCGCCAGTGGCAGCACGATACTGCGGGTCAACCACACCGCCAGGCCGATGGTAACCAGCGCCGTCAACAGCACGACACCGATTACCCAGGTGCGCGATTGATTGAACACATTCTGTGCCAGGTTCGCCGCGTGGTTGGCATTGGCTTTGTTCAAGGCAACCAGATCATGCAGGGTGCCGGCCATTTCATCGGCGAGCTGATTCATTTCACCGTTGACCACCCGGACCGCCTCGTCGAGTTGATTGGCCCTGGAAAACGCCATGACCTGCTCCTGGCGTTGCAGGTAGTGCTGCTCCTGAGCCTTGAAGCGGTCGAACAGCGCGCGCTCTTCGGGCAGCACAATCAACGCCTCATAAAGGCCCTGAGCCTGGTGCAGGCCATTCTTGAGGTCGGTGAGCTTCTGTTCGTTCTGGGTCAACGCCTGGGGATCGCGATTGAGCAACAAGCGCAGGGTCAACGCACGAATGCGCAACAGGTCCTGGCTCATCTCCCCTACCGCCATCACGCTGGGTAGCCAGTTGTTCTCCACCTGGTCCGACTGCTGGCGCATATTGGCCATTTGCAGCAAGGCGAAGCCGCCCAGGGCAAACACCAGCAACGCTAGCACACCAAAGCCCAAGCCCGCGCGGGGCGCGATATTCAAACTGCGGATACTCATGCCTGGATTCCTTCCAAATGCGCTGCATCCACCTGCAGCAGGTCTCTTGAAAGGTATCGGCGCGTCAGCGACTTTGCGTAAGACGAAAACGCGATATCAACGCACGCCACCATCGCGGGGCAGTATCGCCAGGAAGTTATCCCGCGCGACCTTGTGGGCTACGTCCTCCGGCAGCGCGTCCAGGAACGGGTCGAAGCGCCGCATTTCCCGGCCCAGCTTGGCGAAACGCCCTACCACATCCGACCCCAGCATGAAGCGTTCGGGAAAGCGCGCCACCAGCGCCAGCCATTCAGGCCGTGGCTGGCCGGCGTCATCCAGCAAATAGGGCGTGAGCATGCTCCAGGACAGGTCGATGTACAGATTGGGATAGGCCTCCAGCAAACGACTCAGGGTGGGCAGCAGGAAGTCCATCTGCACCTGATGGCGGTGGATCTCCTTGCTCGTCCCCGCGTGAGCCCAGATAAACCGGGTATGGGGATGATTGCGCAGCGGCTCCTCGACTTCAGCCAGGTACAACGGGTTGCGCTCGCGCTTGGAGGTGATATTGGAATGCAGCATCACCGGCAGGTCATTCTCTGCCGCCAAATGGTAGATACGCGTCATGGCTTCGTTGTTGGCACGCGGGGTGTCGCCGGCAGTGATGGCCGTGAGGTCGTCGTGGCGGGTAAAGACTTCGCCGATGCCCTGCCACAGTCCCGGGTTGAGGTCGAGCATGCGCTGGATGTGCGCAGCCGAATTCTTGTCGTTCGGGTTGAAGCCGGACAAAAACGGATGAAAGCGTCGGCGCTGCTCGGGCGCGAGCGCGTTCACGGCGGCGGCGACAATCACGTCGGTCGCGCTGTACCAATAGGCATCGGCATCATCACCGGCGTAGTACCGCGGACGCTTGGGTTCATCTTCGTGCCACTTCTTGGCCACCGGGATGCCGGAAATCATCACATGCTCGATGCGATTGTCAGCCATGGCCTTGAGCAACTTATCCATGCCGGCGGTTTCCTGGAAGAAATCGACGTAATGCAGGTGCGCATCGCTGTAGGCATAGTCGCGGGCCTGCGCGCCAAGGCTGACGGCGGCGAACAACAGGGCAAGGCTCAGATGGGTCCAGGGCACGGTGCAATCTCGGCAGGGGCTGATACCGGTAGACCTTGTGGCCCGTGGCCAGGTTCATCCGGCAAAAAACGTGGAACACCAGAGTGCCAGCATGCTCTATAACTGCATGACCTTCATCCTGCCCCTGTGAGGTGTGCCATGCCTGTTACCGTCAATACCCTGAACGCCGACAATTTTCGTCACAGCGTGAACATCAATCAGCACGAACTGTTCACCGACCTGCCCAAAAGCCTGGGCGGCGACGACTCGGCGCCCTCGCCCCATGACTATTTCGACGCGGCGCTGGCCTCGTGCAAGGCCCTGACCGTCAGGCTGTACGCTCAGAAAAAAGACATTCCGCTCACCGGCGTCACGGTCGAAGTCACCCACGACGCTGCCGAAGAACAAAAGGGCAAGTACAAGCTGAGCGTCAAACTGACCCTCAAGGGCGTGCTCACCGATAAACAGCGCGAGGAACTGCACCGCGTGGCCGACAAATGTCCTGTGCACAAGCTGATGACCACCGCCGAAATCAGCATCGAGACGAAACTGTCCGAAGGCGCCTTCAGCCAATAGCGGCAACATCCGATCGAGCGGGTTATGCTCACTGCCAGCCAACCCGCTCAGACAGGGATGTTCCATGCCGCCACTCATTGTGATTCGCCCACGTCCCGAAGAGGTCGAGGGCCAGCCCATTTTGCGTCCCCTGCCCTCGCGGGACTGCCGCAGCGTCGGGCCCTTCGTGTTTTTCGACCATATGTTGCTCACCCGCTATGCGCCGGGCAGCGGCATGAATATTCGCCAGCACCCGCATATCGGGCTGTCGACCCTCACCTACCTGTTCGAAGGCGCCTTGCAGCACAAAGACAGCCTGGGCTCGGATCAGGTGGTGCAGGCCGGCGATGTCAGCTGGATGACCGCCGGCAGCGCAATCGCCCACGTAGAACGCACGCCCGAAGCGCTCAGGGCCAGCGGCTTCAGCCTGCACGGGCTGCAAGTGTGGCTGGCCTCACCGCAAGATCACGAAACAGGCCCGGGACACTACAGCCATCATCCGGCGCAAAGCTTGCCGGTGAGTGACAACCTGGGGGTGCAGATCCGTCTGATCGCCGGCGACGGCTTTTGCCTGAAGTCCCCGGTGCCGGTGCTGTCGCCCACGCTGTATGCCGAAGTACGTATGCAAACAGCCACGACGCTGCTGATTCCTGATGAGCATGAGGAACGCGCAGTGTATGTGCTGGAAGGTGAGGCTCAACTGGATGGCGAAGCGTTGCAAGCGCACAGCCTGGTGGTGCTGCCGGTGGGCGAGGAGATGGCGCTGTTCGCCGAGACCGACTGTCATTTGGTGGTGTTCGGCGGTGCGCCGCTGGACGGTCCGCGACGGATAAACTGGAATTTCGTGGCGAGCGATCCGGCAGTGATCGAACAGGCCAGGCAGCGCTGGGCGGCCGGGGACTGGCCGACGGTGCCGGGGGAATCTGAAAGAATCGAGTTGCCGGTGCGATAGCTATCGCAGGCAAGCCAGCTCCCACATTGATCGGTGTTCGCCGATCAAACTGTGGGAACGGGCTTGCTCGCGAAGAGGCCGGAACCAGACGCTGAAAAATCAGCCCTTGAACACTTCATCCAGCAGATCATGCATCGACTTGAATGCCCGCTTGGCGGTCTTCGCGTCATACATCATCTTGCCTGGCACGTTGGCGTGCGGGTCGGTGAAGGAATGTACCGCACCGCCGTAGCTCAGCAGTTGCCAGTCCACACCGGCCGCGTTCATTTCTTCTTCGAACGCCGGCAGTTGCTCCCGCGGTACCAACGGGTCCGAAGCGCCGTGCAGCACCAGCACGGAGCCCTTGATGTGCTTCGCGCCTGCCGGGTTCCGGGTGTCGATGGTGCCGTGGAACGACACCGCAGCCTTCAAGGGTGCGCCGGTACGCGCCAGTTCCAGCGAGCAGAAACCGCCAAAGCAGAAGCCGAAGGTCGCCAGCTTCGAGGTGTCCACCGCGGCTTCGGTCTGGCTTTGCAGTTGTTCGAGGGCTGCTTGCAGACGCTTGATCAGCACCGGGTTGTCATTCTTCAGCGGCATCATCGCAGCGCCAGCCTCATCACCATTCGACGGGCGTACGCTTTGGCCGTACAGGTCGGCGATCAGCACCACGTAACCCTTGCTGGCCACGCTTTTGGCAATCTCTTCGGCCCCCGCACTCACGCCCATCCAGTTCGGCGCCATCAACAGGCCTGGCAACGGGCCCTGGTGGCTGGCATCGAACGCCAGGCGGCTTTCATAAGACTGGCCATCGATCTGATAGACCACGGAACGTACAGTGACTTGGCTCATCATTTACTCCAGTGAGAGGTCGGTTGAAACGGTGCGTTTAACCAGAACGCCGGTGTTATCCCTTGCATTCTTCGCGAGCGGGGCCGCGCCTACAAATGAAAAAACCCGCCGAAGCGGGTTTTTCTTACAACGGTGTCAGACCGACAGTTCCACCAACAGCTTGTTCAGGCGGCGCACATAGGCCGCCGGGTCTTTCAAGCTGTCGCCAGCAGCCAGGGCCGCCTGGTCGAAGAGGATGTGCGACAGGTCGCCAAAACGCTCTTCGCTCTGCTCGCCGTCGAGCTTCTCGATCAGCGGGTGCGCCGGGTTGAATTCGAAGATCGGCTTGGAGTCCGGGACCTTCTGGCCGCTGGCCTCGAGGATCTGACGCATCTGCAGGCCCAGGTCCTGCTCGCCAATGGCCAGGATCGCCGGCGAGTCGGTCAGGCGGTGGGACACCCGCACTTCGCTGACAGCATCGCCCAGGGCGGTCTTGATGCGCTCGACCAGGCCTTCTTTGGCCTTGGCGACTTCTTCGGCTTCCTTCTTCTCTTCGGCGGAGTCCAGGTTACCGAGGTCCAAGTCACCACGGGCCACATCGACGAAGGACTTGCCGTCGAACTCGTTGAGGTAGCTCATCAGCCACTCATCGATACGGTCGGTCAGCAGCAGCACTTCGATGCCTTTCTTGCGGAAGACTTCCAGGTGCGGGCTGTTCTTGACCTGGGCGTAGGTTTCCCCGGTCAGGTAGTAGATCTTGTCCTGACCTTCCTTGGCACGCGCCAGGTATTCGGCCAGGGCGACAACCTGCTCGCCATCTTCGCCTTGAGTCGAAGCAAAGCGCAGCAGGCCGGCAATTTTTTCCTTGTTGGCGAAATCTTCGGCAGGCCCCTCTTTCATGACCTGACCGAAGTTTTTCCAGAAGCCCTTGTATTGCTCGGGCTCGTTCTTCGCCAGTTTTTCCAGCATGTCGAGTACACGCTTGGTCAGCGCCGACTTCATGGAGTCGATGATCGGATCTTTCTGCAGAATTTCCCGCGACACGTTCAGCGACAGGTCATTGGAGTCGACAACGCCCTTGATGAAACGCAGGTACAGCGGCAGGAAGGATTCCGCCTGGTCCATCACGAACACGCGCTGTACGTAGAGTTTCAGGCCTTTCGGCGCTTCACGCTGGTACAGGTCGAACGGTGCGCGGGCCGGTACGTAAAGCAGCGAGCTGTATTCCAGCTTGCCTTCGACTTTGTTGTGGCTCCAGCTCAGCGGGTTTTCGTAATCGTGACCGATGTGTTTGTAGAACTCCTGGTACTCCTCGTCCTTGATCTCGGTACGCGGACGGGTCCACAGCGCGCTGGCGCGGTTGACCACTTCCCATTCCTGGGCTGGCGCCTCTTCACCTTCGGCAGCCGCTTGTTCTTTCGGCAGCTCGATTGGCAAGGCAATGTGGTCGGAGTACTTCTTGACGATGTTGCGCAGACGCCAGCCATCGGCGAATTCATCTTCGCCAGACTTCAGGTGCAGCACGATGCGGGTGCCACGGTCAGCCTTGTCGATCGTGGCGATTTCAAACTCGCCCTCGCCTTTGGATGCCCAGTGCACGCCTTCGCTGGCAGCCAGGCCGGCACGGCGGCTGAACACTTCAACCTTGTCGGCAACGATGAAGGCCGAGTAAAAGCCCACGCCGAACTGGCCGATCAGATGGGAGTCTTTCTTCTGATCGCCGGAGAGGTTCTTCATGAAGTCGGCAGTGCCGGATTTGGCGATGGTACCCAGGTGGGTAATCGCGTCTTCGCGGCTCATGCCGATGCCGTTGTCTTCGAGGGTGACGGTCTTGGCGTCTTTGTCGAAGCTCACACGGATTTTCAGTTCGGCGCCGCCTTCCAGCCACTCAGGCTTGGACAGGGCTTCGAAACGTAATTTGTCGACGGCGTCAGAGGCGTTCGAGATCAATTCGCGAAGGAAGATTTCCTTGTTGGAATACAGCGAATGGATCATGAGGTGCAGCAGTTGCTTCACCTCGGTCTGGAAGCCCAGGGTTTCCTTTTGAGTTTCCACACTCATGGTCATCAAACTCCAATTGGATGGCAGTGGCCGCCCTTGAGGGTGGGCGGCGGGTTGTCATCAAAGTTGGGGGCTAAGACCGGGATTTCAAGGGCAGCTCGGTTCCTCGATCTTGAAATGCGCGCGAGCGGTGGCGATCGGCTCGGCCGCCGTGCTCTGCCAGGCGGTGATCGCCACATTGGCCACCCGTCGGCCCTGGCGCCACACCTGGCATTTGGCATAGGTGTCACGAAACTGCCCGGCACGCAGGTAATCCAGGGAAAAATCGATAATCTTTGGCACCCCCGGTGCACCGGTGAATGCCAGCAGATGCAGGGCCGCAGACACCTCCATGAAGCCGGCGATCACGCCGCCGTGCAGGGCCGGCAATATGGGGTTACCAATATTGTCCTTGTTGGCCGGCATGCGGAAGAGCAACTCATCCCCCAGGCGTGTGCATTCGATGCCGATCAATTTGGCGTAGGGAATCAGGTCGAGCAGCGCCGCGTAGTCGCCCCGTACATGGGCCTGTTCCAGACGGGTCTTGAATCGATGGGTCATGGCCGCTGCTCTCCCTTGATCGCCTGACCGAGCCCCTGCGCCCCCTTGAGGCGCTTGCCCATGCGCATGAACGTGCCCACTACATGGGCAACCGGTTGTTGGGGATCATCCTGGTAGGCGAAACCACGGGTGAAAATCACGTCAGTGGTCACCCGGTAGCATTGCGCAAAACCGTAAACGGGCTTGTACGGCTCAGCGGGGTGCATGTAGTCGACGCGCAGATCGAGGGTCGGACACACCTCGAACTCCGGCAGCACGCACAGGGTGGCCATGCCGCAAGCGGTGTCCATCAGCGAAGTCAACGCGCCGCCGTGAATCACACCAGACCGGGGATCGCCGATCAGATGCGAGGCATAAGGCATGATCAATGTGATGCCCTCCTCGCTCGCCTGATGAGCGGTAATGCCCAATACCTGGCAATGGCGCAAGGCCGATACAAAGCGCGTCGCACGCTCTAACAGGGGATTTTCGGTCATTCGTTCCAGACTCTTATTAGTGTTGATCCGCAGAATGAGTGGGCCGGGTAAAAGTTCCTGTTAGTCAGTAATTTATATATCTAGAGAATAAAAGGAACTAATGCCGAACGGCCATGCTCGAAAGGCCAGTAGATATCTTCAATAAGGAGAAACACCCCATGCGCAAGACTTTAGCTATTTCCATGATGCTCGCCGCTGCCCTCGGTCTCGCTGCCTGCGACAAGAAATCCGAAGACAAAGCCCAGGACGCCGCCGCGCACTCCGAGCAAGCTCAGAAAGATATGGCGAAGGCTCAGGATAAAGTGAACGACGCCGCGAAAGAAAACGCCGATGCTGCCAAAGCTCAGGCTGAATCGAACGAAGCCGCCGCAAAAGAAGCAGCACCTGCTACCCCAGCCACCGGTTCCTGATACCGGCGCTTGAAACAGCGTTGTTGCACAAAAGAAAGGCCCGCTTATAGAGCGGGCCTTTCTTTGTCTGCTGTTTTTTATCCTATTCTTATTGCCGCGAAATGGACTAAGCCGCCCGAACCATGAAAAACACTAGATGGAATTTAACGATTCAGCCCATAAAAAATGCCCCGTATCGAAGGATACGGGGCATTTGAATACAACGATGAAACTGCCTTACGCGATAGCTTCGCTGCGCTTGCCCAGCAGACGATCAACCACCACCGCAACCGCCAGGGTCATCACCGAAGGCACCAGCCAGGCCAGGCCCTGCTCGCTCAGCGGCAGGTGCGCCAACTGCGCCGGCAACCAGTCAGCCAGGCCTGCGCCCTTGAGCGCGTCGACGCAGCCAAAGAGGAACGAAACCAGCATCACCGGGCCGACGATACGGCCCTGCTCGTGCCAGAAGTCTTTGCAGAAGCTCAGGGCCACCAGCACGATGCACGGCGGGTAGATTGCGGTAAGCACCGGGATCGAGAACGCAATCAGCTTAGTCAGGCCCAGGTTGGACACGAACAGCGAGAACAGCGCCAGGATCACCACCAGCGCCTTGTAGGACAGTGGCAGGATACGACTGAAATACTCGGCGCAGGCGCAAGTCAGGCCCACGGCAGTGACCAGGCACGCCAGGGAGATCAGCACAGCGAGGAAACCGCTGCCCAGGGAGCCGAAGGTATGTTGCACGTAGGCATGCAGCACTGCCGCGCCGTTGCTGGCACCGGCTGCCACCGCGTGGCTGCCGGAACCCAGGCGGAACAGGCTGATGTACACCAGGGCCAGGCCCACGCCGGCGATCAGTCCGGCAATGATGGCGTAGCGCGTGATCAGCTTCGGCGACTCGACGCCCCGTGAGCGAATCGCGTTGACGATGACGATGCCGAACACCAGGGCGCCCAGGGTATCCATGGTCAGGTAACCGTTGATAAAGCCTTGGGAAAACGGCGCAGCGACGTATTCCGGGGTGGCGACACCCACCTCACCGGCCGGCAGGGCAAACGCGGCAATCCCGAGGATGGCCAGCGCGATGATCTTCAGCGGGGCGAGGAAGCGACCCACGGTGTCCAGCAGTCGACCTGGGTACAGGGACACAAAAAACACCACCAGGAAGTACACCGAACTGTAGAGGAACAGTGCCAGCGGGCTTTCGCCGGTCAGCGGCGCCAGGCCCACTTCAAAGGAGACGGTCGCAGTACGCGGGGTGGCGAACAGCGGCCCTACCGCCAGATACGCCGCCGCCGCGAGCAGGCCACCGGCGATCTTGCCGATCGGGCTGCTCAACGCGTCCATGCCGCCGCCGACCTTGGCCAGGGCGATCACCGTGACCACCGGCAAACCCACCGCGGTGATCAAGAAGCCCAGCGCCGCCATCCAGACATGAGGCCCGGACTGCAAACCGACGATGGGTGGAAAAATGATATTGCCGGCGCCCACGAACAGGGCAAAAGTCATAAAGCCCAACGCCAGGACATCCTGGCTTTTCAACACTTTCATTTGAGGAAATACCACACTACTGAATCGGAATTTAGAGGGGGATTCCCTATGGATGAGGGAAATACTGCCGGCCCTTATGGCGGCCGACCGGTCTAGCGCGCGGCTTCCTTTTGGGATGCGAACGCATAAAGAGGCGGCTAGAGTACAGAAACCGGCTGACAAACGCACTGTCGTGGGGCGAACTGTCCGATAAGCGACACTTTCATGTCGCGTTTTCATACCTTTTGACAACCCGACCCTATGTGGGAGCTGGCTTGCCTGCTCCCACAGTTAACCGAGTAGACGCCCAACAAATGGGCAAACGCGGAAAGCACAAAGGCCACCCGAAGGTGGCCTTTGCCTGGTGAAGCGTCAGCTAAGCGCGAGGCTTACTTGACAGCCCAACCGGTCAGCTCGGCCAGGGCCTTGCCGATGTCTGCCAGCGAACGCACGGTTTTAACGCCTGCGTCTTGCAGCGCAGCGAATTTCTCGTCTGCAGTGCCTTTGCCGCCAGAGATGATTGCGCCAGCATGGCCCATGCGCTTGCCAGCAGGGGCAGTCACACCAGCGATGTAGGAAACAACCGGCTTGGTCACGTTTGCCTTGATGTAGGCAGCCGCTTCTTCTTCAGCCGAACCGCCGATCTCACCGATCATCACGATCGCTTCGGTCTTCGGGTCTTCCTGGAACAGTTTCAGGATGTCGATGAAGTTCGAGCCCGGGATCGGGTCACCGCCGATGCCGACGCAAGTCGACTGACCGAAACCGGCGTCAGTAGTCTGCTTCACAGCTTCGTAGGTCAGGGTGCCGGAACGGGAAACGATTCCGACTTTGCCTGGCAAGTGAATGTGACCTGGCATGATGCCGATCTTGCATTCGCCTGGAGTGATCACGCCTGGGCAGTTAGGGCCGATCAGGGTAACGCCCAGCTCGTCGCACTTAACTTTGGCGTCCAGCATGTCCAGGGTAGGAATGCCTTCGGTGATGCAGACGATCAGCTTGATGCCGCCGAATGCCGCTTCCAGGATGGAGTCCTTGCAGAAAGGAGCTGGAACGTAGATCACGCTGGCGGTGGCGCCAGTGGCAGCTACAGCGTCTTTCACGGTGTTGAACACTGGCAGGCCCAGGTGCTCGGTACCGCCTTTGCCCGGCGTTACACCACCGACCATTTTGGTGCCGTACTCGATGGCTTGCTGGGTGTGGAAGCTACCTTGCGAACCGGTAATACCCTGGCAGATAACTTTGGTGTCTTTATTGATCAGGACGCTCATTATTTGCCCTCCGCAGCTTTGACAACTTGTTGAGCAGCGTCGGTCAGGCTGGTAGCCGCGATGATGTTCAAACCGCTTTCTGCCAGTACTTTAGCGCCCAGTTCAGCGTTGTTGCCTTCAAGGCGAACAACAACCGGGATTTTAACGCCGACTTCTTTCACTGCACCGATGATGCCTTCGGCAATCATGTCGCAACGAACGATGCCGCCGAAGATGTTGACCAGTACTGCAGCGACGTTGGCGTCGGACAGGATGATCTTGAAGGCTTCGGTTACGCGTTCTTTGGTAGCACCACCGCCCACGTCGAGGAAGTTGGCTGGTTTGCCGCCATGCAGGTTGACGATGTCCATGGTACCCATGGCCAGGCCAGCACCGTTGACCATGCAGCCGATGTTACCTTCCAGGGCTACGTAGTTCAGTTCGAACTTGGCAGCGTGCGCTTCGCGCGGATCGTCTTGCGACGGATCGTGGAAAGTCTTCAGCTTCGGCTGACGGTACATGGCGTTGGCGTCGATGTTGATCTTGGCGTCCAGGCAGTGCAGATCGCCGTCAGCCTTGATCACCAGCGGGTTCACTTCCAGCAGGGCCAGATCGTGATCCTGGAACAGTTTGGCCAGACCTACGAAGATCTTGGCGAACTGGGCAACTTGCTTGCCTTCCAGACCCAGCTGGAACGCCAGCTCGCGACCCTGGAATGGCTGAGCGCCAACCAGTGGATCGATAGTGGCCTTCAGAATTTTTTCTGGGGTTTCGTGAGCGATTTTCTCGATGTCCACGCCACCTTCGGTGGAAGCCATGAACACGATGCGACGGCTCGAACGGTCAACGACAGCGCCCAGGTACAGCTCTTTAGCGATATCAGTGCACGATTCAACCAGGATCTTGGTGACTGGCTGGCCATTGGCATCAGTCTGGTAAGTCACCAGACGCTTGCCCAGCCACTGCTGTGCGAAGGCCTTGGCGTCTTCTTTGCTGCGAACCAGCTTAACGCCGCCCGCTTTACCGCGACCACCGGCGTGGACCTGGGCTTTGACAACCCACTCGCTGCCACCGATTTTGTCGCAAGCTTCTGCTGCTGCTTCCGGGGTGTCTACCGCGAAACCCTTGGATACTGGCAGGCCGTATTCAGCGAACAGCTGCTTACCCTGATACTCGTGAAGATTCATGCTTTTTACCGTCTTCGTTAGGTACTGCGCATTCGGCGCTGCGCTCATTATGAGTGCCGCGCCACCTGTGACTGCTGCTTGCACAACTTGCGGGGCTCAGCACCCCTGAAGCTGCGCAAGACTGCGTCCGGCGGACATTCCGCGGTGAGTCTTGCGCGCAAGGCTCACGACGGGCAGCCGCCGTGGTTTCTTATTATCTCGCTTAGCGCTTCTTGCGGTTGGCGATGTGGATGGCGCCGCCATTCACAGCCAACGCGGCTTCGTGCAACGCTTCGGACAGGGTCGGATGGGAGAAGACCATCATGCCCAGGTCCTCGGCACTGGTGCCGAATTCCATACCGATCGCGCCTTGCTGAACCAGCTCTGCAGCGCTTGGGCCGATCACGTGGACGCCCAATACGCGGTCAGTCTTGGCATCAGCGATGACTTTGACAAAACCACCGGTGTCGTTGGCTGCCATGGCACGGCCAGATGCAGCGAACGGGAAGGTGCCGACGTTAACTTCAACGCCTTCAGCTTTCAACTGCTGTTCGTTCTTGCCGACCCATGCAATTTCCGGGTGGGTGTAGATAACCGACGGGATCAGGTCGTAGTTCATCTGGGTCTTGTGGCCCTTGATGCGCTCGACAACCATGATGCCTTCTTCAGAAGCCTTGTGCGCCAGCATCATGCCGCGAACCACGTCGCCGATGGCGTATACGCCAGGCACGGTGGTCGCGCAGTGATCGTCGACGTGCACATAGCCGCGCTCGTCCAGGGTCACGCCGCTGTCAGCTGCCAGCAGGTCGGTAGTCACTGGACGGCGACCAACGGCTACGATCAGCTTGTCGAAAGTGATGGTTTTTTCGCCATCCTTGTCGGTGTAGTTCACAACGACTTCTTCGCCGTTGACTTTCGAGCCGGTCACGCGAGCGCCCAGCTTGATGTCCAGACCTTGTTTGGTCAGGGTTTTCAGCGCTTCTTTCGAAACAGCGGTGTCGGCAGCCAGCAGGAACGTGTCCAGGGCTTCCAGCACGGTCACTTCGGCACCCAGACGGGACCAGACCGAACCCAGCTCCAGGCCGATCACGCCAGCGCCGATCACGCCCAGGCGCTTTGGCACAGCCTGGAATTCCAGGGCGCCGGTCGAATCAACGATCACGTTGTTGTCGACTGGAGCCGGTGGAATGTCGATCGGGCGCGAGCCTGGTGCCAGGATCACGTTTTCGGCTTCGATGACTTCTACCGAGCCGTCCGGCTTGGTGATTTCAACTTTCTTGCCGGCCAGCAACTTGCCGTGGCCCTGCAGGGAAGTGACACCGTTGGCCTTGAACAAGGTCGCAACGCCGGAAGTCAGGCCTTTGACGATGTTGGCTTTACGGCCAACCATTGCCGGCACGTCCATGGACACGCCAGCGTGGCTGATGCCGTGGATCGCGAAACCGTCCTGGGCTTCGTGGAATTTCCAGGAGCTGTCCAGCAGCGCCTTGGAAGGAATGCAACCGACGTTCAGGCAAGTACCGCCCAGCGCCAGTTTGCCTTCCTTGTCGGTGTATTTTTCGATGCAAGCAGTCGAGAGGCCCAGTTGTGCGGCCTTGATGGCGGCAACATAACCGCCAGGACCTGCACCAATCACTACGACGTCAAATTTCTGTGTCATGAAAATAGATCCTCTATTTGCGACAAGCTTTTAGCCGCAAGCTGCAAGCCAAGCTGCTTTTTCTTACAGCTTGTAGCTCGCAACTTGCAGCTGCTTCAATCAGATATCCAGCAGCAGACGAGCCGGGTCTTCCAGCAGGTTCTTGATGGTCACCAGGAAAGTCACGGCTTCTTTACCATCGATCAGGCGGTGATCGTAAGACAGCGCCAGGTACATCATCGGGCGGATCACGACCTGGCCGTTGATGGCCATCGGACGCTGGATGATGTTGTGCATGCCCAGGATCGCAGCTTGCGGCGGGTTGACGATCGGGGTCGACATCATCGAACCGAAGGTACCACCGTTGGTGATGGTGAAGGTACCGCCGGTCATCTCGTCGATGGTCAGCTTGCCGTCGCGGGCTTTCTTGCCGAAATTGGCGATGCCACCTTCGATTTCAGCCAGGCTCATGTGCTCGGCGTTACGCAGAACCGGTACCACCAGGCCACGGTCGCTGGACACGGCAACGCCGATATCTGCGTAGCCATGGTAAACGATGTCGTTGCCGTCGATCGAAGCGTTGACTGCCGGGAAGCGCTTCAGCGCTTCGGTAGCCGCTTTCACGAAGAACGACATGAAGCCCAGGCGCACGCCGTTATGGGACTTCTCGAACAGATCCTTGTACTTCGAACGCAGGGCCATGACTTCGGTCATGTCGACTTCGTTGAACGTGGTCAGCATCGCCATGTTCGACTGGGCTTCAACCAGACGCTTGGCCACGGTGGCCCGTACGCGGGTCATCGGCACACGCTTCTCGGTGCGGTCGCCAGCGGCGAACACAGGCGCAGCGGCAGCCGGAGCAGCAGCCTTGGCAGGCGCAGCAGCCGGAGCGGCTTTCTTGGCAGCGACAGCGGCCACGACGTCTTCCTTGGTCACACGACCGCCTTTGCCGGTGCCGGCAACGGAGGCGATGTTGATGCCATTCTCTTCAGCCAGCTTGCGGGCAGCCGGTGCAGCGACAGGGTCGTCTTCGCCAGCGTCGGCAGCAGCAGCGGCAGGCGCGGCCGCCGGTGCAGCGGCGGCGGCAGGAGCGGCAGCAGCGGAACCGCCCTCTTCGATCGAGCCCAGTACCTGGTTCGACAGAACGGTGTCACCTTCATTGGCAACGATTGCACCCAGCACGCCATCCGCTTCAGCCAACACTTCCAGAACGACTTTGTCGGTCTCGATGTCGACGATCAGGTCGTCACGCTTTACAGCGTCGCCTGGTTTCTTGTGCCAGGTGGCAACGGTGCCATCGGCAACCGATTCCGGGAATGACGGGGCTTTGATTTCGATAGCCATTATCTGTGGTCCTTAAAATTCGGTTTCAGTCAGCGCGAAGGCGTTAAACAGTGAAAGCATCTTGCAGCAGTTTTTCCTGCTGCTCGGCGTGCATCGACGCATAACCGCAAGCCGGTGCGGCAGAAGCCTCACGGCCGGCATATTCCAGGTTCAGCGCCTTGTTATGGTTGCCGATGCTGCGACGCAGGTGATGCTGGCTGCTGTACCACGCGCCCTGGTTCATCGGTTCTTCCTGGCACCACACCACATTGGTGAGGTTGGTGTAAGGCGCGATGGCCTCCATCAGGTCGTCTTCCGGGAACGGATACAGCTGCTCGATACGCACGATGGCGATGTCTTCGCGGCCTTCGGCACGGCGTTTTTCCAGCAGGTCGTAGTAGACCTTGCCGCTGCACAGGATCAGGCGCGTCACTTTGGCCGCGTCCAGCGCATCGATTTCCGGAATAACGGTCTGGAACGAACCATCCGCCAGATCTTCCAGGGTCGAGATGGCCAATTTATGACGCAGCAACGACTTCGGTGTCAGCACTACCAGCGGCTTGCGCAGCGGGCGAATCACCTGACGACGCAGCAAGTGGTAGATCTGGGCCGGGGTCGTCGGCACGCACACCTGAATGTTGTGCTCGGCGCACAGCTGCAGGTAACGCTCCAGACGGGCCGAGGAGTGCTCAGGGCCCTGACCTTCATAACCGTGCGGCAGCAGCATGGTCAGACCGCACAGGCGGCCCCACTTGTGCTCGCCGCTGGTGATGAACTGGTCGATCACCACCTGGGCACCGTTGGCGAAGTCGCCGAACTGGGCTTCCCAGATCACCAACGCGTTCGGCGTGGTGGTGGAGTAGCCGTATTCGAACGCCAGTACGGCCTCTTCGGACAGGAACGAGTCGTACAGGTCGAAACGTGGCTGGCCTTCGTACAGGTGCTTCAGCGGAACGTAGGTGCTGGCATCTTTCTGGTTGTGCAGAACCGCGTGACGGTGCGAGAACGTACCACGGCCGATGTCCTGGCCGGTCATGCGGATCGGGTGGCCTTCGAACGCCAGGGTCGCGTACGCCATGGTTTCGGCGTAACCCCAGTTGATCGGCAGGCCGCCGGCTTGCATCTTCTGACGGTCTTCGTAGATCTTCGAAACCTGGCGCTGCACCACGAAGCCTTCCGGAATTTCCAGCAGCTTGGCAGACAGTTCCTGCAGGGTTTTCAGATCGAAACGTGTGTCGTGACGCGCGGTCCAGGTGTGGCCCAGGTACGGACGCCAGTCAACGAACAACTCTTTGTTCGGTTCCTTGACCAGGCTTTTCACCACATGCAGACCGTTGTCCAGCGCGTTGCGGTATTCATCGACCTTCGCCTGAACACGCGCATCGTCCACCACGCCGGCCTTGGTCAGGCTTTCGGCGTACAGCTCACGGGTGGTGCGCTGTTTGGTGATCTGCTGGTACATCAACGGCTGGGTGCCGCTTGGCTCGTCCGCTTCGTTGTGACCGCGACGACGGTAGCAGACCAGGTCGATCACCACGTCACGCTTGAACTGCATGCGGTAGTCGACGGCCAGTTGGGTCACGAACAGCACGGCTTCCGGGTCATCGCCATTCACATGGAGAATCGGCGCCTGGATCATCTTGGCAACGTCAGTGGCGTACTCGGTGGAACGCGCGTCCAACGGGTTGCTGATGGTGAAGCCCACCTGGTTGTTGATGACGATGTGAACGGTACCGCCGGTCTTGAAGCCGCGGGTCTGCGACATCTGGAAGGTTTCCAGCACCACGCCTTGACCGGCGAATGCCGCGTCACCGTGGATGGAAATCGGCAGAACCTTCTCACCGGTGGCGTCGTTGCGACGGTCCTGACGAGCACGTACCGAACCCTCGACCACCGGAGAAACGATTTCCAGGTGGGACGGGTTGAAGGCCATGGCCAGGTGAACTTCACCGCCAGTGGTCATGACGTTGGACGAGAAGCCCTGGTGGTATTTAACGTCACCGGAACCCAGCTCGACCTTTTTCTTGCCTTCGAACTCGTCGAACAGCTCGCGCGGGTTCTTGCCGAACGTGTTGACCAACACGTTCAAGCGACCACGGTGAGCCATGCCGATCACGATTTCCTTGGTGCCGTAGGAGCCGGAACGCTGGATCAGCTCGTCGAGCATCGGAATCAGGCTTTCGCCGCCTTCCAGACCGAAACGCTTGGTGCCCGGGTATTTGGTACCCAGGTATTTTTCCAGGCCTTCCGCTGCGGTCACGCGCTCAAGCAGGTGGCTGCGTACATCGGCGGACAGCACCGGACGGCCGCGCACGCCTTCCAGACGGTGCTGGAACCATTGGCGCTGCTCGGAATCGGTGATGTGCGTGAATTCAGCGCCGATGGTGCGGCAATATGTCTGCTGCAACGCTTCGTGAATTTCGCGTAGGCTCGCTTCCTCTTTGCCGATGAACAGGTCGCCGGCACGGAAGGTCGTATCAAGATCGGCATTGGTCAAGCCGTAATGATTGATCGACAGGTCAGCCGGTGCAGGACGCTGCCAGAGCCCCAGCGGGTCAAGCTGGGCCGCCTGGTGGCCACGCATCCGGAAGGCCTGGATCAGTCGCAGTACTTCAACTTGCTTCTTCTCGTGCTCACTGCTCACGCTGCCGGCGGAAACCGGTTGGGCGCGGCGCTGGTTCTTTGCCAGCAGCACGAACTGATCGCGAATTGTTGCATGCGATACATCGGTGGCAGCGTTGCCGTCTGAAGACAACGTCTGAAATTTGGTGCGCCATTCTTCTGGCACAGCGTTAGGGTCGTGCAGGTAGAGCTCATAAAGCTCTTCCACATAGGCTGCGTTACCACCTGAAAGATAGCCGCTTTCCCACATGCGCTGCATCACGCTTTCTTGCATGCTTGGTCACCCTCGATTTGGGGACACCACCGGCGATAACACCGAGTCTGCTTGCAAAAGGCCGAGTGCAGCGACCAAAACAAGCCACTTAGGATCACGCTGATAGTTCGGGTACCAACCCGAATGCCCCTGCTTGTCTCATTTCTTCAAAATAAGAGCCGCGCTTTGTAAATCGCTGCTCAAGTTAAAACTACGGCGCCGGTTGAAGCCTGCGCCGCAGCATTTACGGGCACAACGGTCCTGCTTTACTACAACGTCGGTTACACGCCGCTCTGCAGCAGCATGTTACGGATGTGACCAATGGCCTTAGTCGGGTTCAGGCCTTTGGGACATACGTTGACGCAGTTCATGATGCCGCGGCAGCGGAATACGCTGAACGGATCATCCAGCGAAGCCAGACGCTCGGACGTCTTGGTGTCACGGCTGTCTGCCAGGAAGCGGTACGCTTGCAGCAGGGCAGCTGGACCCAGGAACTTGTCCGGGTTCCACCAGAAGGACGGGCAGGAGGTCGAGCAGCAAGCGCACAGGATGCACTCGTACAGACCGTCGAGCTTGTCGCGCTCTTCCGGGGACTGCAGACGCTCGATGGCCGGAGCCGGCGTGTCGTTCTGCAGGAACGGCTTAACTTTCTCGTATTGCTTGTAGAAGATGCTCATATCAACGACCAGGTCACGGATAACCGGCAAACCTGGCAGCGGACGAACCACGAGCTTGTTCCCTTTCACCACGGCGGACAGCGGCGTGATGCACGCCAGGCCATTCTTGCCGTTGATGTTCATGCCGTCGGAGCCACAAACACCTTCACGGCAGGAGCGACGATAGGAGAAACCTTCGTCCTGCTCTTTGATCAGGGCCAGCACGTCCAGCACCATCAGGTCTTTACCACCGGTATCGACCTGGAATTCCTGCATGAACGGCGCGGCGTCCTGATCAGGGTTGTAACGATAAACACTGACTTTCAACATGGCAGCCACCCTTAGTAAGTCCGAATCTTCGGTTCAAACGTCGGAACCGTCTTCGGCGAGAAGTTCACGGCACGCTTGGCAACGCGCTTGTCACCCGGGAAGTACAGGGTGTGGCACAGCCAGTTTTCGTCGTCGCGGTCTTCAAAGTCTTCACGAGCGTGAGCGCCGCGGGATTCTTTACGAACCTCGGCAGCGATCGCAGTCGCTTCAGCCACTTCCAGCAGGTTTTGCAGCTCCAGCGCTTCGATACGCGCGGTGTTGAACGCCTGGCTCTTGTCGTTGATCTTGACGTTGGCGATACGCGTACGCAGATCCGCCAGTTGGGCGATACCCTTCTGCATGTATTCGCCTGTACGGAATACACCGAAGTAGTTCTGCATGCAGCTTTGCAGCTCGCGACGCAGGGTGGCTACGTCCTCGCCATCGGTGCGCTCGTTCAGCGCATTCAGGCGTGCCATGGCCGCATTGATGTTGGCTTCGGTGGCGTCATCGTATTCGATGCCGTCAGTCAGCGCCTTTTCCAGGTGCAGGCCGGCAGCACGGCCGAATACCACGAGGTCGAGCAGCGAGTTGCCGCCCAGACGGTTGGCACCGTGAACCGATACGCACGCCACTTCGCCTACGGCGAACAGGCCCGGGATGATGGCGTCTTTGCCTTCGCCGTCCTGGGTGATCGCTTGACCGTGGATGTTGGTGGCAACGCCGCCCATCATATAGTGGCAAGTTGGAACAACCGGAACCGGAGCAACCACAGGGTCAACGTGGGCAAAAGTCTTGGACAGCTCGCAAATGCCAGGCAGGCGGCTGTGCAGTACTTCTTCACCCAGGTGATCAAGCTTGAGCATCACGTGGTCGCCATTCGGACCGCAACCGTTGCCGGCGATGATTTCCTTGACCATCGAGCGAGCAACCACGTCACGACCGGCCAGGTCTTTGGCGTTCGGCGCATAACGTTCCATGAAACGCTCGCCGTGCTTGTTGATCAGGTAACCACCTTCACCACGGCAACCCTCGGTCACCAGTACACCGGCGCCGGCGATGCCGGTCGGGTGGAACTGCCACATTTCGATGTCCTGCACCGGAACGCCAGCACGCAAGGCCATGCCAACGCCGTCACCGGTGTTGATCAGGGCGTTGGTGGTCGACGCGTAGATACGGCCAGCACCGCCGGTCGCCAGCACGGTGGCTTTCGAACGGATGTAGGTGGTTTCGCCGGTTTCGATGCAGATGGCGATCACGCCAACGAATGCACCGTCGCCGTTCTTCACTAGGTCAACCGCGTAGTACTCGTTCAGGAACGTGGTACCGGCTTTCAGGTTGCCTTGATAAAGGGTGTGCAGCAGGGCGTGACCGGTACGGTCGGATGCCGCGCAGGTACGGGCAGCCTGGCCACCCTTACCGTAATCCTTGGACTGACCGCCGAACGGACGCTGATAGATACGACCCTGTTCGGTACGGGAGAACGGCAGACCCATGTGGTCCAGCTCGAACACCGCGGCCGGGCCTTCCTGACACATGTATTCGATAGCGTCCTGGTCGCCGATGTAGTCGGAACCCTTGACGGTATCGTACATGTGCCAGCGCCAGTCATCGTTCGGGTCGGCGGACGCGATCGCACAGGTGATGCCACCCTGGGCCGACACGGTGTGGGAACGCGTCGGGAACACCTTGGTGATCACGGCAGTCTTGTGACCACCCTGGGCCAGCTGCAGCGCAGCGCGCATGCCGGCACCACCGCCACCAATGATGATGGCGTCGAAGGAAATAGTTGGAATGTTAGCCATGAATCAGATACCCCAAAGAATCTGCACACCCCAGACGAAGTAAGCGAACATCGCGACGCCGCAGACTGCCTGGAAGAGGAAACGTACTGCGGTCGCGGACTTGCCCAGCGCCATCGGCGTCAGGTAGTCGGTCGCGATGGTCCACATGCCGACCCAGGCGTGAGCGCCCAGGGCTACAAGGGCCAGCAGACTGAAGATTCGCATCGCATTATGGGAAAACAGGCCATGCCATTGCTCATAGCTGATGCCTGGGTTTGCGACGAGGTATCCGATCAGGAAAATGAAATAAGCCGCGAGCACGACCGCAGACACACGCTGTGCCATCCAGTCATAGAGGCCCGAACGCGAAAGGTTCGTAACGCTGGTTACCATATCCAAACTCCTGCCAGAACGATCAGCACCACGGAAATGGCGATGATGATTTTCGAGCCACGGCGGCCGCCTTCCAGCGTCTCACCGATGCCCGCATCCATAATCAAGTGGCGCACGCCGGCTACCAGGTGATAGAGCAGAGCGGACAGGAGGCCCCATGCTACGAACTTGGCCAGCGGGCTGGTCAAGCATGCCTTCACCTCGGCATAACCTTCCGCCGAACCCAGGGATTTGCTCAATGCATAAAGCATGATGCCCAGGCCGAGGAACAGGATGATGCCGGAAACACGGTGCAGGAACGACGTAACGCCGGTGATGGGGAGTTTGATGGTCCTTAGGTCTAGGTTTACAGGTCGTTGGCTATTCACGGCTTTTTTTCACACTGAAGAGCCCCTAACAATCAGGGCAAAGTTGTTGGGGAGTGCACTGGTCAGGTAAGCACCACCCAGGGAGTGCGACCCCCAATGAAAGCAAGCCCAAAAGCCCTTGGCGGTCGGTGGCCGAGTATAGACAGTTAGGTTACTAATGACAACGCGCGCTCCTCACCCTAATAGCGGATTGCGCTGGCGGGATAAAAGGCGTAAATGGCAGTCAATTTCGAGGAAAAAGTACGGTTAAAGCCTTCTGGCGCAAGACTTTAGGCAAATTGACATCTGGATTTATATCAATATAGTGGTGCGGGCCCTGCGTGGGGGGTCTGTCTGATGATTTGAAGCATAAATAGGAGGCCACATGGCTGACAAAAAAGCGCAGTTGATCATCGAGGGCGCAGCCCCCGTCGAGCTGCCCATTTTAACCGGCACCGTTGGTCCCGATGTTATCGACGTACGGGGCCTGACGGCCACGGGCCGTTTCACATTCGACCCAGGCTTCATGTCGACCGCCTCTTGCGAGTCGAAGATCACCTATATCGATGGCGATAATGGCATTTTGCTGCATCGCGGCTACCCGATCGAGCAACTGGCCGAGAAATCGGACTATCTGGAAACCTGCTACCTGCTGCTGAATGGCGAATTGCCAACCGCCGAGCAGAAAGCCAAGTTTGTCAGCAACGTGAAGAACCACACCATGGTTCACGAGCAGTTGAAGACTTTCTTCAACGGCTTCCGTCGCGACGCCCACCCGATGGCCGTCATGTGCGGCGTGGTCGGCGCCCTGTCGGCCTTCTATCACGACTCCCTCGACATCAATAACCCGCAGCACCGCGAAATCTCCGCGGTCCGCCTGGTTGCCAAGATGCCGACCCTGGCCGCAATGGTTTACAAGTACTCCATGGGCCAACCCATGATGTACCCGCGCAACGACCTGTCGTACGCGGAAAACTTCCTGCACATGATGTTCAACACCCCGTGCGAGATCAAACCGATCAGCCCGGTGCTGGCCAAGGCAATGGACCGGATCTTCATCCTCCACGCCGACCACGAACAGAACGCCTCCACCTCCACCGTGCGCCTGGCGGGCTCTTCGGGTGCCAACCCGTTCGCCTGTATCGCCGCCGGTATCGCCGCACTGTGGGGCCCTGCCCACGGCGGTGCGAACGAAGCCGTATTGACCATGCTCGATGAAATCGGCGATGTCTCGAACATCGACAAGTTCATCGCCAAGGCCAAGGACAAGAACGATCCGTTCAAGCTGATGGGCTTCGGTCACCGCGTCTACAAGAACCGCGACCCACGCGCCACCGTCATGAAGCAGACCTGCGACGAAGTGTTGAAGGAACTGGGCATCAAGAACGACCCGCAACTCGAACTGGCCATGCGCCTGGAAGAGATCGCCCTGACCGACCCGTACTTCATCGAGCGTTCGCTGTACCCGAACGTCGACTTCTACTCGGGGATCATCCTCAAGGCGATCGGCATTCCAACCAGCATGTTCACCGTGATCTTCGCCCTGGCGCGGACCGTGGGCTGGATCTCCCACTGGAAAGAAATGCTCTCGAGCCCGTACAAGATCGGCCGCCCGCGCCAGCTGTACACCGGCTACGAGTCGCGTGACATCACCAAGCTGGAAGATCGCAAGTAAGCACTTGGCTACTTGGTTGCATTGAAAACGGCCTCCCTTAGCGGAGGCCGTTTTTGTTTGTGCCGCAATTGAGAAACTTATCGTTCCCACGCTCCGCGTGGGAATGCATACCGGGACGCTCTGCGTCCCAAAGCATGACGCAGAGCGTCACAAAAGGCATTCCCACGCAGAGCGTGGGAACGATCAAACACACAACCCAAGGCAATAAAAAATGCCCCGGCCTTTCGACCGGGGCATTTCTTCATACAGCGACAGCGTTAGTGGTTAACCGCCCCACTCGCCCCCAGGCCAGTCTGCGAACGCACAAACTGCGGGAAGTACAGCGCACGCTCTTTCTCTGCCGCCGCCGACTTGTCGGTGATGGAGAAGAACCAGATGCCGATGAACGCGATGATCATCGAGAACAGCGCCGGGTACTCGTACGGGAAGATGGCTTTTTCATGGTGCAGGATCGAGACCCAGATGGTCGGGCCGAGCACCATCAGGCCAACGGCGCTGAGCAGGCCCAGCCAGCCGCCGATCATTGCGCCACGGGTGGTGAGGTTTTTCCAGTACATGGAAAGCAGCAACACCGGGAAGTTACAGCTGGCGGCAATGGAGAACGCCAAGCCGACCATGAACGCGATGTTCTGGCTTTCGAACAGGATACCCAGGCCGATCGCCAATACACCCAAGGCAATGGTGGTGATCTTCGATACGCGAATCTCATCCTTGTCGTTGGCCTTGCCTTTCTTGATCACGCTGGCATACAGGTCGTGGGACACCGCCGAAGCACCGGCCAGGGTCAAGCCGGCAACCACCGCCAGGATGGTGGCGAACGCCACGGCCGAGATGAAGCCCAGGAAGATACTGCCACCCACCGCGTTGGCCAGGTGCACCGCCGCCATGTTGTTACCACCCAGCAAGGCGCCTGCGGCATCCTTGAACGCCGGGTTGGTGCTGACCAGCAGAATCGCGCCGAAGCCAATGATGAAGGTCAGGATGTAGAAGTAACCGATGAAACCTGTGGCGTAGAACACGCTCTTGCGAGCTTCCTTGGCGTCACTCACGGTGAAGAAGCGCATCAGGATGTGTGGCAGGCCAGCGGTACCGAACATCAGTGCAAGCCCCAGGGAGAATGCAGAGATCGGATCTTTCACCAGACCGCCCGGGCTCATGATCGCTTCACCTTTGGGGTGAACCTTGATGGCCTCGGAGAACAGCAGGTTGAAGTCGAAGTTGACGTGCTTCATCACCATCAACGCCATGAACGACGCGCCGGACAGCAGCAGCACTGCCTTGATGATCTGCACCCAGGTGGTCGCCAGCATGCCGCCGAACAGCACGTACAGCACCATCAGGATACCCACCAGAATCACCGCCACATGGTAGTCCAGGCCGAACAGCAGCTGGATCAGCTTGCCCGCCCCCACCATCTGCGCGATCAGGTAGAACGCCACCACCACCAGCGAGCCGCATGCCGACAGGCTGCGGATCTGGGTCTGGCCCAGGCGATAGGACGCCACGTCGGCAAAGGTGTACTTGCCCAGGTTGCGCAGGCGCTCGGCGATCAGGAACAGAATGATCGGCCAGCCCACCAGGAAGCCGATCGAGTAGATCAGGCCGTCATAACCGGAGGTGTAGACCAGCGCGGAAATCCCCAGGAAGGACGCCGCCGACATGTAGTCACCGGCAATGGCCAGGCCGTTCTGGAAACCGGTGATCTTGCCGCCGGCCGCGTAGTAGTCGGCCGCCGACTTGTTGCGCTTGGAGGCCCAGTAGGTGATGCACAGGGTGGCACCCACGAATGCAATGAACATCACGATGGCCGAGACGTTCAGCGGTTGCTTGTGCACTTCACCGGTCAATGCGTCCGCCGCCCAGAGCGCCGGAGCAAAGAGCGAAGCGCTGAATACTGCCAGTAGACGCCGGATCATTGCGCAGCCTCCTTGAGAATCGCAGCGTTCAGGTCGTCAAACTCGCCATTGGCCCGGCGCACGTAGATGCCGGTCAGCACGAAGGCAGACACAATCAGCCCGACGCCCAGGGGAATGCCCCAGGTAATCGACGAACCAGGGCTAAGCTTGGCCCCCAGTACTTGTGGCCCATAGGCGATCAACAGGATGAAAGCGGAGTAAAGCCCTAGCATGATCGCCGAGAGAATCCAGGCGAACCTTTCCCTTTTTCTCACCAGCTCCTTGAAGCGCGGGCTGTCTTGAATCGAGAGGTAAATGCTGTCGTTCATTGTTTTTATCCTCGCAGCACAGCTTTTTTATTATTGGAACGTATCCACTGTATGCGGCTGCACAAAGGGTTCCAGACGACCTTAGTAGTAGAAGGAGATAGCAACTTCGCAAGTTTTGCGGCCAACAAATAAACCGCAGCCTGAAATACACACAAAAATGTGGGAGCGGGCTTGCCCGCGAATGCCGTGGTTCAGTCGGCTTATGCATCGACTGGCACACTGCT
>NZ_JBSVWB010000020.1:0-95018 GCF_054071795.1 Pseudomonas sp. SDO5271_S396 | reverse complement strand
GTTTTACGTTTCGACTGCGCCGGAAGTGGGGCGAATTATAGACAGATAAAATTCGCCGTCAACACTTAATTTCAGGTTTATTCGGATTTGAGCGTAATCCGCGCAAACGCCTTCTTCCCTGCCTGGCAAACATGGGTAGCGCCCAGTTCGTATATAAAGGCGCGATCCACAACCTCACCATCAACACGCACACCACCCGAACTCAAGAGGTCACGCGCAACCGCCGAGTTCTTGACCAGCCCCGCCTTATTAAGCACAGCAGCAATCGGCATCGCTTCAGTAGCAGACAATTCAATCTCAGGCAGATCATCCGGCAACTCGCCATCCTTCATGCGATTACCCGCAGCCCGGTGAGCATTCGCCGCAGCCTCTTCGCCATGGAAACGCGCAACAATCTCCTCAGCCAACTTGATCTTCACATCACGCGGATTCGCGCCCGCCTCTACATCCGCACGCAGCGCATTGATCTCATCCATCGAGCGGAAGCTCAGCAGCTCGAAATAACGCCACATCAGCGCATCAGGAATGGAGACAAGCTTGCCGTACATCACACCCGGCGCTTCCTGAATGCCCACGTAGTTGCCCAGAGACTTGGACATCTTCTTGACGCCATCCAGACCTTCCAGCAGCGGCATGGTCAGAATGCATTGAGCCTCCTGGCCATATGCACGCTGCAACTCACGCCCCATCAGCAGATTGAACTTCTGATCGGTACCGCCCAGCTCGACATCCGCACGAAGGGCCACTGAGTCATACCCCTGCACTAACGGATAAAGGAACTCGTGAATGGCAATCGGCTGATTGGTGGAATAGCGCTTATCGAAGTCATCCCGCTCAAGCATGCGTGCAACGGTGTACTGCGAAGTCAGGCGAATGAAGTCCGCCGGGCCCATCTGATCCATCCAAGTAGAGTTGAAGGCCACCTCAGTCTTGGCCGGATCAAGAATCTTGAACACTTGAGTCTTGTAAGTCTCGGCATTATCGAGCACCTGCTCGCGGGTCAACGGTGGACGCGTTGCGCTCTTGCCGCTCGGATCACCGATCATTCCGGTGAAATCACCAATAAGGAAGATGACCTGATGCCCCAGCTCCTGGAACTGGCGCAGCTTATTAATAAGCACGGTATGACCCAGATGCAGATCCGGCGCAGTGGGATCAAAGCCGGCCTTGATACGCAGGGGCTGGCCACGCTTGAGCTTTTCGACCAGCTCAGCCTCGACCAACAGTTCTTCCGCACCACGTTTTATCAGCGCTAGCTGCTCTTCAACCGACTTCATAACAGACCCGCAAGGCTCAGATTCAAAAGGGAACCAACCATACAAGATCAGGAACTAAATACAAGTTTTGCCCTGCGAACGGACACCGTTCAGCAAGCCCGGCATTCGCGAGCTTGCACCACAGATGATTTGGTTATATTTTATACAGTTATTTCATCTTCATCATGTCATTCATCTTTTCCATTTCATCTTCAAAGTCAAAATTACTTATGACCACAGAACCGTCTAAAGCGCCGCCGCTTTACCCGAAGACCCACCTGCTCGCCGCAAGTGGTATCGCCGCTCTTCTCAGCCTGGCACTCCTGGTATTCCCTTCCAGTGACGTAGAAGCCAAACGAACGTCCCTGAGCCTTGACCTGGAAAGCCCAGTTGAACAACTGACACAAGATCAAGACGCTTCCGACGCACAACAAGCCACAAATGCACCGACCGAATCGCCGTTCGCCCAAATAGAAAGCAGCCCCGAAGACACCCGGCAAGCCGTCCAGGAAGAACCTGCGCCCACTGCAAATACGACAAAGAACCCTCTGCACCGCGAAGTGATTGTGGCCAAGGGCGACACACTCTCCACCCTGTTCGAAAAGGTTGGCCTGCCTGCCGCCACGGTCAACGAGGTGCTAGCCAGCGACAAGCAAGCCAAACAATTCACCCAACTCAAGCACGGCCAGAAACTCGAGTTTGAACTGACACCCGACGGCCTGCTCAACAACTTGCACAGCAGTGTCAGCGACCTTGAAAGCATCACCCTGACCAAGGGTGCCAAAGGCTTCGCCTTCAATCGCGTCACCACCAAGCCAGTGATGCGCTCCGCCTATGTACACGGTGTAATCAACAGCTCCCTGTCGCAGTCGGCTGCCCGTGCCGGCCTCTCCCACAGCATGACCATGGACATGGCCAACGTGTTTGGCTACGACATTGACTTCGCCCAGGACATCCGCCAAGGCGACGAATTTGACGTGATCTACGAGCAGAAAGTCGCCAATGGCAAAGTCGTCGGCACCGGCAATATTCTCTCAGCACGCTTCACCAACCGTGGCAAAACCTACACCGCCGTGCGTTACACCAACAAACAGGGCAACAGCAGCTATTACACGGCTGATGGCAACAGCATGCGCAAGGCGTTCATCCGTACGCCGGTGGACTTCGCTCGCATTAGCTCGCGTTTTTCCATGGGCCGCAAACACCCCATCCTGAACAAAATTCGCGCACACAAAGGCGTCGACTATGCAGCCCCACGCGGCACGCCCATCAAGGCCGCCGGTGACGGCAAGGTACTGCTGGCCGGACGTCGCGGTGGTTACGGCAATACTGTGATCATCCAGCACGGCAATACCTACCGCACGCTGTATGGCCATATGCAAGGGTTCGCCAAAGGCGTTTCGACCGGCAGCAACGTGAAACAGGGTCAGGTGATCGGCTACATCGGCACCACTGGCCTGTCCACTGGCCCGCACTTGCACTATGAATTCCAGGTCAATGGTGTGCACGTCGATCCGCTGGGTCAGAAACTTCCGATGGCCGATCCGATCGCCAAGGCCGAACGCGCTCGCTTCCTGCAACAAAGCCAGCCGCTCATGGCCCGCATGGACCAAGAGCGCTCCACCTTGCTCGCTTCGGCGAAGCGTTAAGCCATGCCGCTCTATATGGGTGTGATGTCCGGGACCAGTCTCGACGGCCTGGACATCGCCCTGATCGAACAGGATTCGTCGATCACGTTGATCGCCACTCACTACATTCCCATGCCAGACACCCTGCGCAGCGAGCTGCTTAGCCTTTGCGCCAGCGGGCCGGACGAGATCGCTCGCTCGGCCATTGCCCAGCAAAACTGGGTAAAACTCGCCGCACAAGGCATTCACTCTCTGCTCAAGCAACAAAACCTAGAACCCCAGGCCGTCCGGGCAATCGGCAGCCACGGCCAGACCATCCGGCATGAGCCCGCCCGCGGGTTTACCGTACAGATCGGCAACCCGGCACTGCTCACAGAGCTGACCGGCATCACCGTCGTCAGTGATTTCCGCAGCCGCGATGTCGCCGCCGGCGGACAGGGCGCCCCCCTGGTGCCCGCCTTCCACGAAGCGTTGTTTGAGGCGCGCAGCGGTAACCGCGCCGTATTGAATGTGGGAGGTTTCAGCAATCTCAGCCTGATCGAGACTGGAAAGCCTGTAGCCGGTTTCGACTGCGGCCCAGGTAACGTTCTGCTCGACGCCTGGATTCACCAGCAACGGGGCGAACACTTTGACCGCGATGGTCGGTGGGCCGCCAGCGGCAAGGTCGCGCCTCAATTGCTCAACGCGCTGCTCAGCGACCCCTTCTTCGTGACCCAAGGCCCGAAAAGTACAGGACGCGAAGTCTTTAACCTGGGATGGTTGCAGCAACACCTCGGGCGACTGCCATCATTCCAGCCCCAAGACGTGCAAGCCACCCTGCTCGAACTGACCGCACAGACCATCGTCGAGTCCCTGCAGGCGGCACAATCCGATACCGAAACATTGCTGGTCTGTGGCGGCGGCGCCCACAACGCCACGCTCATGAACCGCCTGGCCGCGTTGATGCCGACCACCCACGTCAGCAGCACCGCCACCTATGGCGTGGACCCCGACTGGGTCGAAGCCATGGCGTTCGCCTGGCTGGCCCACTGCTGCCTGGAAGGCATCGCCGCAAACCGCCCCAGTGTCACCGGCGCACGCGGGCTGCGAGTACTGGGCGCGATCTACCCGGCATAAACCTCCAGACAGCAAAACGCCGCTTGGCCCATCAAAGCCAAGCGGCGTTTTTATTTGCCGGAATCAGGCTGCCGATCAGATCGAGAACGAAGACCCGCAACCACAGGTAGTCGTGGCATTGGGGTTCTTGATCACAAAACGCGACCCCTCAAGACCTTCCTGATAATCCACCTCGGCACCCGCCAGGTATTGGAAGCTCATCGGATCCACGACCAGGCTCACGCCCTCGCGCTCAACGATGGTGTCGTCGTCGGCCACTTCCTCATCGAAGGTGAAGCCGTACTGAAACCCTGAACAACCGCCGCCCGTAACGAATACGCGCAGCTTCAAGCGATCATTACCCTCTTCATCGACCAGGCTCTTCACCTTGTGCGCAGCACCGTGGGTGAATTGCAAAGCCGTGGGGGTGAAGGATTCAACGCTCATGCTGATAATCTCCCGGCGTACCGCCGCCAACTGCGTAATGGCGGGCATTATCCGCTTCTCCTAGAAAAGCGGTCAACTATTGTTACGGTATATCAATCTGCATTGCCGCCATTAAAAACACAAAAGGCCCGATCAACGGGCCTTTTGCTTAGCGACTCGACAGCCTTAAGGCAGCATGCCCGCGTGGGACAGCCCCAGTTTCTCGTCCAGGCCGAACAGGATGTTCAGATTCTGCACAGCCTGGCCCGACGCGCCCTTGACCAGGTTGTCGATCACCGACAACACCACCACCAGGTCGCCATCCTGCGGACGGTGCACAGCAATCCGGCATACGTTGGCGCCGCGCACGCTGCGCGTTTCCGGATGGCTGCCCGCCGGCATCACGTCGACGAACGGCTCGTTGGCGTAACGCTTTTCAAACAGCGCCTGCAAATCGACCGAGCGATCCACCACGGTTGCGTACAACGTGGAGTGGATACCACGGATCATCGGGGTCAGGTGCGGCACGAAAGTCAGGCCCACATCCTTGCCCGCAGCGCGACGCAGCCCCTGGCGGATTTCCGGCAAGTGGCGATGCCCTTTTACCGCATAGGCCTTCATGCTTTCCGACGTCTCGGAGTACAGCGAGCCCACCGCCGCGCCGCGACCGGCGCCGCTGACGCCCGACTTGCAGTCTGCGATCAAACGCGAAGCGTCTGCCAGCCCAGCTTCCAGCAATGGCAGGAAGCCCAACTGTGTAGCGGTCGGATAGCAACCCGGCACCGCGATCAACCGCGCCTGCTTGATCTGCTCACGATTGACTTCCGGCAGGCCATACACCGCTTCTTCCAGCAACTCTGGCGCGCCGTGTGGCTGGCCGTACCACTTGGCCCATTCATCGGCGTCCTGCAGGCGGAAGTCCGCCGACAGGTCGATCACCTTGGTGCCCGCCGCCAGCAACTCACCCGCCAGTGCGTGGGCTACACCATGAGGCGTGGCAAAGAACACCACGTCACAGGCGCCGAGGGTCTTGATGTCCGGAACGCTGAACGCCAGGCCGTCGTAATGACCTCGCAGGTTCGGGTACATATCGGCCACAGCCAGGCCAGCCTCGGATCGGGAGGTGATGACCACCACCTCAGCTTGCGGATGCTGAGCCAACAGACGCAGCAATTCGACACCGGTGTAACCCGTGCCGCCGACGATACCGACCTTGACCATAAACCTGCCCTCAACGAACCCACTGGAAAGCCGTCGATAATAGGGGCCGTATCGCCCTGCGACAACCGTCAACGTGACGTACGGGCGCATCAGCCACTACTATCTTCGCTACCGTGAACCTGGGAATAACTAAAAATGCTTTATCTATGGGTCAAAGCCTTCCATATCGTCAGCATCGTCTGCTGGTTTGCCGGGCTGTTCTACCTGCCACGCCTGTTCGTCTACCACGCACAAAGCGAAGATGCCGTCAGCAAGGAACGCTTCAGCGTCATGGAGCGCAAGTTGTATCGCGGCATCATGGGCCCGGCGATGGTTGCCGCGCTCGTGTTCGGCATCTGGCTGATCACCCTCAACCCCGGCATCTTTCATTCAGGCGGCTGGATCCACGCCAAGCTGACCCTCGTGGTCATCCTGATCGGCTACCACCATATGTGCGGCGCGCAGGTAAAACGTTTTGCCCGTGGCGAAAACACCCGCAGCCATGTCTTTTATCGCTGGTTCAATGAAGTGCCGGTTCTGATATTGCTGGCTATCGTAATTTTGGTCGTGGTCAAACCGTTCTAACTTCAATGACTCGGGGGACTTCCAATGTCGCTGCCTGCCTTGCTCGAACAACGCCTGCGCCTGCCTGTGGTGGCGGCGCCGATGTTCCTGATTTCCAACCCGCAACTGGTATTGGCCTGCTGTCGCAATGGGGTGGTCGGGAGTTTCCCGGCCCTCAACCAGCGTGAAAGCAGCGGCTTCAAGGCCTGGCTGGAAGAAATCGAAGCAGGCCTGGCTCAACTGGACAACCCCGCGCCTTACGCAGTGAACCTCATCGTGCACAACAGCAACCCGCGATTGGAGGCTGACCTGGCGATCTGCGTCGACCATAAAGTACCCATCGTCATCACCAGCCTGGGCGCGGTCAAAGAGTTGGTCGACGCCGTACACAGCTACGGCGGCCTGGTGTTTCACGATGTCACCACCCGGCGCCATGCCGAAAAAGCCGCTGAAGCCGGGGTGGATGGCTTGATTGCCGTGGCAGCGGGCGCCGGCGGCCATGCCGGCACCTGGAGCCCGCTCTCGCTGATCGCCGAGATTCGCCAGTTTTTCGACAAAACCCTGCTGCTCGCCGGTTGCCTCAACCATGGGCACGAAATCCTCGCCGCCCAGTTGCTTGGCGCAGACCTGGCCTATTTCGGCACCCGTTTCATCGGCACCACCGAAAGCCACGCTCCGGATGCGTATAAAGAGATGCTGCTCACATCGCGTGCCGCCGACATCGTGCACACTCCCGCTGTCTCCGGCGTACCTGCGAGCTTCATGCGCCAGAGCCTGGAAAACGCCGGTTTCGACCTCGCCGCGCTGCAAGCCAAGGGTGAAGTCAACTTCGGCTCCAAGCTCAAGCCCTTGAACGACGAGGCAAAGGCCTGGAAGACCGTCTGGTCCGCCGGCCAGGGTGTCGGAGAGATTGATGATCTGCCCAGCGTCGATGAACTCGTTGCGCGCCTGGATGCCGAATACCGCAAGGCGCGCGAACACGCAGTACAATTGCGCTGGCCACGCTGAACCCACCGCAAGGCCTGCCGTTCGAGCAGGCCTGCACTCACCCAATGAATCAGTGACAAGGATGCCCGCATGAGCGACAACCGCTTCAAGATTGTGTTTGACGGAGCCTTGCTCCCGGGGGTCGAAAGTACCACTGCCAAACTGAACCTGGCCGAGCTGTTCAAAAGCGATGTCGACGCCATCGAAAAGCTTTTCACCGGCCGCCCCGTCGCGCTGAAACGCGACCTCTCCCGCGCAGACGCCGACACTTACCTCAATGCGCTGAAAAATGCCGGGGTGGATGCGCGTATCGAACCCGAACAACCCGTCGCCTTCAGCCTCGCCGAGACTCACGAAACCGATACCGGCGCCTCTGACTTCTCCCGCCCGGCCACCTCCCCCTACGCACCACCCCGTGCCGCCGTGGGTGACAGCTTGCCGGAGTACGCAACACTCAAAGTCTTCACGATCCACGGCCGTATCGGTCGGCTGCGCTACCTGGCATGGACGCTGGTATTGACGGTTGCGATGCTCGTTGCCTCGGGCATCATCGCTACCGCCGGCTTTGCGGTGGCGACTGCGTCCCCGACGGCGGGCATCATCCTGGGTTCGCTGCTGGGGTTCGCGCTGTTCGTCGCGCTGCTCTGGGTCAGCGTGCAGATCGCCGTACAGCGTTTGCATGACCTGGGCTGGTCCGGCTGGCTGTGGTTCCTGAACCTGGTGCCACTGGTCAACAGCATCTTCCCGCTCTTGCTGCTGGTGCTGCCGGGCAATACCGGCGCCAACCAGTACGGCGCGCCACCACCGCGCAACTCCACCGCGGTAAAAGTCCTGGCCACCCTGTGGCTGGCGTTTATTCCGGTGATGCTTGCCATTGTGGTCACGCTGGGCATGAACGGCTATCTGGACCAACTTGAAGCCAATGTGGACAGCGGCTACGAAAGCAGCTCCATCACCGCCGACGATGACGCTGACCAAAACGGTGTCATTGATGAAGACGAAGCGCAAAGTGCTGACGAGGCGGCCGAACCTGTAGACTCTCCAGAAGAACAGTAAAGAAACGTCCGCCGCCTGTGATGGCTCAGTCACAGGCTCGGCGGCGTTACGATGGAGAAAGGCATGACCCGTTACGCTCTGATCACCGGTGCCTCCAGCGGCATCGGCTTGGCCTTGGCCGAAGCCCTGGCCCGTCGCGGCCGTAGCTTGATTCTGGTGGCCCGCCAGCGTGATCAGTTGGAAAGCATTGCACTCGAATTGACCCAGCGCTTCGGCGTCGAGGTGCTGTTTCGCGCCTGCGACCTGGGCGAACCGCTGCGCTTGTCCGGGTTTCTGCTGGAGCTTGAAGAAGGCGAGCGGCAAATCGACCTGCTGGTGAACTGCGCCGGCATCGGCACCAGCGGACCGTTTCTCGCCCAGGACTGGATGACCGAGCAGGACCTGATGGAAGTCAACATCCTGGCCTTGACCCGCATGTGCCATGCGCTTGGCAACGCCATGGCCCTGCACGGCGGTGGGCAAATCCTCAATGTGGCCTCGGTCGCAGCGTTCCAACCCGGCCCGTGGATGAGCACTTACTACGCCAGCAAGGCGTATGTGCTGCATTTTTCCGAAGGCCTGCGCGAAGAACTGAAAACCTGCGGCATCAAGGTCTCGGTGCTATGCCCCGGCCCGACGCGCACTGCCTTCTACGGCACTGCGCAGATGGACACCGCCAAGCTCGACGCCAGCGAAAAACTGATGAGCCCAGAGGAAGTGGCGCTCTACACCGTGCGTGCACTGGATAAGAACAAAGCCATCATCATTCCTGGCCGACGCAACCGCTGGATCGCTTTCAGCCCGCGTTTCAGCCCGCGCTGGCTGACCCGCAGAATTGCCGGCGCCATCAACAAGGCCTATTGCCCACGCTGATCGGCTCAGTACACTCACCCTGCACTTTCATAATGGAGAAACAGCTGTGGATACTCTGTTCACCAAGATCATCAACCGCGAAATACCGGCGGACATCATCTACGAAGATGATCAGATCCTCGCCTTCAAGGACATCGCCCCCGCGGCGCCTGTCCATTTTCTGGTCATCCCGAAAAAGCACATCCCCACCCTCAATGACCTGACCGAAGAAGACAAAGCCCTGGCCGGTCATATTCTGTTCACCGCCCAGCGCCTGGCCCTGGAGCAAGGTTGCGAGGAAGGCTTCCGCGTGGTGATGAACTGCAACCCGAAAGGCGGTCAGACCGTGTATCACATTCATATGCATGTGCTCGGTCAGCGCCAGATGAACTGGCCGCCGGGCTGATTGGCGTGGGTCTTGAGGGTCGCGGCCCCAGGCTGCGACGCTATGCCCTTGACTCCGCCCGAACGCTTTCACCTCTCATGCGGTAAACTGGCCGCCGAGATTCTTCCCGGAGGTCAGCATGACTACCCAACGGCACTACTCGCCCATCGACCGCCTGTTGCTGCAAGCCGATACGGCCATGCGCACGCTGCTGCCCTTCAGCGGCCAACCGTACCGCCCGTCGCCCGCGATCGTGCGGCCCGACACCCAGATGAGCGAGACCGAGACCCGTCACGTCGCCGGCCTGATGCGCATCAACCATACCGGCGAAGTCTGTGCCCAGGCGCTGTACCAGGGCCAGGCCCTGACCGCCAAGCTGCCACAGGTACGCGCCGCCATGGAACACGCGGCCGAGGAAGAGATCGACCACCTGGCCTGGTGCGAACAACGCATTCGCCAGCTCGGCAGTCACCCGAGCGTGCTCAATCCTTTGTTTTACGGCTTGTCGTTTGGTATCGGCGCCGTTGCCGGGCTGGTCAGCGACAAAGTCAGCCTCGGTTTTGTCGCGGCGACCGAACATCAAGTCTGCAAGCACCTCGATGAGCACCTGGAGCAATTACCGCCTGAAGACGAAAAGTCCCGGGCCATCCTGGAGCAGATACGCATCGATGAAGAACACCACGCCGAAAGCGCGCTGGATGCTGGCGGTTTCCGCTTCCCGGCGCCGGTCAGGTTCGGCATGAGCCTTTTGGCCAAGGTCATGACCAAAAGCACCTACCGCATCTGACCCACAAAAAGGGCGCTCTCGAAGCGCCCTTTCTTTTTGCCTGCCGGTTTTGTCATCAACCCAGTTCGATGATCTCGTAATCATGGGTGATGGCAACGCCCGCCGCGCCGAGCATGATCGAGGCCGAGCAATACTTCTCGGCCGACAGCTCGATGGCCCGCTTGACCTGGGCTTCCTTCAACGCCCGGCCCTTGACCACGAAATGCATGTGGATCTTGGTGAACACCTTGGGGTCTTCAGTGGCGCGCTCAGCTTCCAGGAACGCTTCGCAGCTTTCCACGGCCTGGCGAGACTTTTTCAGGATGCTGACCACATCGAAATTGCTGCAGCCGCCCACGCCCAGCAGCAGCATCTCCATCGGGCGTACACCCAGGTTACGGCCACCGGCGTCCGGCGGACCGTCCATGACCACGACATGGCCACTGCCCGACTCACCGAGGAACATGGCTTCGCCCGCCCATTGGATGCGTGCCTTCATCGCCCAGACTCCACTCTAAAAAAGGGTCGCCAGCTTAGCACAGGGGCCACCGGCAACAGTGTTTCCCATGAAAGCGATCAACAGCAGGGTTTGGGTCGCAAATTCGCTAATCGAGTCAGAATGTGTCTGGTAAGCTGGCGCCAGCGAAATGGCGCATTGCCATCCTTTGTACAGCGTGTATCAATGCCGATATATCGCTGGATAAAAACAACTCCAATCACACCGTGCAGTCTTTTCGGGATACAACCATGGTTGCCCTTACTCCCATATCCAAGATCAAGAACCTCGACAAGCTGCTGATGCATTGCCAGCGCCGGCGCTATCCCTCCAAGCACAACATCATCTGCGCGGGTGAACGCTCCGAAACGCTGTTTTTCATCATCAAGGGGTCGGTCACCATCCTGATCGAGGATGAAGACGGTCGGGAAATGATCATCGCCTACCTCAATTCCGGGGATTTTTTTGGTGAACTGGGACTGTTCGAGCAAGCTGGCAAAGAGCAGGAGCGCAGCGCCTGGGTGCGGGCCAAGGTGGAGTGTGAAGTGGCCGAGATCAGCTACACCAAATTCCGCGAACTGGCTCAGCATGACCCGGACATTCTGTATGCCCTGAGCGGTCAGATTGCTCAACGGTTGCGAGACACCACACGCAAAGTGGGCGACCTGGCGTTCTTCGATGTCACCGGTCGGGTGGCCCGTTGCCTGCTGGAACTGTGCAAACAACCCGACGCCATGACCCACCCCGACGGCATGCAAATCAAGGTGACCCGCCAGGAAATCGGACGGATTGTCGGCTGCTCGCGAGAAATGGTCGGCCGTGTGCTCAAGGACCTGGAAGAACGCAACCTGGTCCACGTCAAAGGCAAGACCATGGTGGTGTTCGGAACACGTTAAACCGGCAGAAAACCGGCCAGCATCTGGCGATACAACGCATCCAGTCGACTGATCGCATCCGGCGCCGGGAAAGCCTCGTGCAAGGCGATGTGGCTGTCGGCGCGAACGCGCTGGTCGAGGCCGCAGGCTTCATTGAAGCGATTGACCGCGGCAATCAACTCGTCACGGTGGTTTTCCAGCAACAATGCACCGTGCACCAACCCCACCGGACGACCACCGCTCTGCCGCCAACGCTGTGCGGTGCCGACCATCTTGCGACCATTGAGGTTGACGTTGTAGCGACCGTCGCAAAACGCGCCGTCGATTTCACCGACTGACGCGTCGCCGCCCAGCTCAACCAACAAATCACAGATTGGCTGGCACAGGCGCAAGTAGCCGGTTTCGATACGATGCTGATCGCCTTCGCTGCGCGGCGGCGCATAAACCAGGGCAATGTTGACGGTGGCGCTCGACTGCGGCACCGGCTCCCCCCCGGTTTCCCGCAACAGCACGGGCCAACCGGCATCGGCCGAGACCTGGCTGGCGGCGTCGAACGCCGGCAGACGGCTCAAACGCCGCGGCATCACCAAGGCTTGATCAATGGGTTGCCAGAACAGCAGCCCGAACGCTTGTTCGCCCGCGCAAACGGCGGCCAACAGGCTTTGCTCGGCGGCAAGGCCTGCTTCAACCGTCATCCTTACGGGATTAACCATCAAACACCTACCTATCTAAACAAACACAGAATCAAATGTGGGAGCGGGCTTGCCCGCGAATGCGATACATCAGTCACATATGTATTAACTGAGACACCGCATTCGCGAGCAAGCCCGCTCCCACATTCAAGCCGCATTCCAAGTTTTGGTCAGTCCAATGTCGAGCCGCTGACTGCCACGCCACGCTCCGGGAAAAACAGACGTTGCAACTCCGCCCCCGGGTTCTCGGCACGCATGAACGTCTCGCCCACCAGGAACGAATACACGCCGCTGATTTCCATCAGCTCCACGTCGGCACGGTTGACGATGCCGCTCTCGGTGATCACCAGACGGTCACGCGGAATGCGCGGCAGCAGGTCAAGCGTGTTTTCCAGGCTGACTTCGAAGGTGTGCAGGTTGCGGTTGTTGACCCCCACCAGCGGTGTGTCGAGGGTTTTCAGGGCTCGCTCCAGCTCGTCGCCGTCGTGCACCTCCACCAACACATCCAGGCCAACGTCCTTGGCCACGGCCGCCAGCTCGGCCATCTTCACGTCGTCCAGTGCGGAGACGATCAGCAGCACACAGTCGGCGCCCAAGGCGCGGGCTTCAACGATTTGATACGGATCGACCATGAAATCCTTGCGGATCACCGGCAACTTGCACGCGGCGCGGGCCTGCTGCAGAAACAGGTCGGAACCCTGGAAGTAGTCGATATCGGTCAACACGGACAAGCAGGTCGCCCCGCCCTTTTCATAGCTGACAGCGATTTCCGACGGCACGAAGTTTTCACGGATCACGCCCTTGCTTGGCGAGGCTTTTTTCACCTCGGCAATCACCGCCGGCTGCTTGAGCTTGGCCTGGGCGATCAGCGCATTGGCGAAACCCCGTGGCGCATCGGCGATCTTCGCCTGGCTTTCCAGCTCGGCCAGGCTGACACGGGCACGGCGCTCAGCGACTTCTTCAGCTTTGCGGGCCAGGATTTTTTCCAGAACGGTCGGCACACTCATCCTTCATTCTCCATCTTGAACACCGCAGTAAAGGCACCCAGTTCTTCGAGCTTTTCCCGGGCAAGCCCGGTGTGCAACGCATCGTGTGCAAGGGCCACGCCTTCTTTGAGGCTGGAGGCGTGGTCGGCGGCATACAGCGCCGCGCCCGCGTTGAGCACAATCATTTCCGCCGCTTTCTGACCGTTTTCGGTCTTGCGACGCCCCAGGGCATCCCGGATCAACTCCAGTGAGGCGGCCGGGCTTTCCACCGACAAACCGTGCAGGCTCTGGCTCTTCATGCCCAGGTCTTCCGGCTCGACCCAATATTCGGTGACCTGGTCATTCTTCAGCTCCGCCACGAAGGTCGGTGCCGCCAGGCTGAATTCGTCCAGGCCATCCTTGGAGTGCACCACCAGCACATGCTTGCTGCCCAGGCGCTGCAACACCTCGGCCAAGGGTCGGCACAGTGCCTGGCTGAACACGCCCACTACCTGATGTTTCACACCGGCCGGATTCGTAAGCGGGCCAAGCATGTTGAACAGGGTGCGCAGGCCGAGGTCCTTGCGCGGGCCAGCGGCGTGCTTCATTGCCCCATGGTGGGACTGGGCAAACATGAAGCCGATGCCGACGCTGTCGATGCAACGCGCCACTTGTACCGGCGTGAGGTTCAGGTAGATCCCGGCGGCTTCCAGCAGATCGGCGCTGCCGCTCTTGCCGGACACGGCACGGTTGCCGTGCTTGGCCACGGTGCAGCCTGCCGCTGCGACCACAAAGGAGGACGCCGTCGACACGTTGAAGATATTCGCACCGTCACCGCCGGTACCCACCACATCGACCACGCCGTCGAGGGTATTGAGTTCGACCTTGTCCGCCAGCTCGCGCATCACCGAGACCGCACCGACGATTTCGTCGATGCTCTCGCTCTTCATGCGCATCGCCATCATGAACGCGCCGATCTGCGCGTCGGTGCATTGACCGGTCATGATTTCGCGCATCACATCGCTCATTTCAGCGGTGCTCAGGTCCAGATGGCCGACGATACGGCTCAGGGCAGTCTTGATATCCATGAAAAGTCCTTAGCGCGTGCCGCCGCTCTGCTTCAAAAAGTTGGCGAACAGCTCGTAGCCCTGCTCGGTCAGGATCGATTCAGGGTGAAATTGCACCCCCTCGATGTTCAGTGTCTTGTGACGCAGGCCCATGATCTCGTCCACCGAGCCGTCTTCCAGCTGGGTCCAGGCCGTCAATTCCAGGCAGTCCGGCAGGGTTTCGCGCTTGACCACCAGTGAATGATAGCGGGTCACCGTCACCGGCAAGTTGAGCCCATGGAACACACCCAGATCATGATGGAATACCGGACTGGTCTTGCCGTGCATCACCTGACGCGCGCGCACCACGTCACCACCAAAGGCCTGGCCGATGGACTGGTGGCCCAGACACACACCGAGGATCGGCAATTTGCCGGCGAAATACTGGATGGCCTCCAGGGAAATGCCCGCTTCGGTCGGCGTGCACGGGCCCGGCGAAACCACGATGCGCTCGGGGTTCAGCGCGGCGATTTCGGCCACGCTCAGTTCGTCGTTGCGCACCACCTTGACCTCGGCACCGAGTTCGCCCAGGTACTGCACCACGTTGTAGGTAAAGGAATCGTAGTTATCAATCATCAGGAGCATGGGGGAAACCTCAGAAATTGGGGGTCTGTTCAGCCAGCGCAACGGCGCGGAACATCGCGCGGCGCTTGTTGAGGGTTTCTTCCCATTCGAGGGCCGGCACCGAGTCGGCGACGATCCCGCCACCGGCCTGCACATGCAGTTCCCCGTCCTTGATCACGGCGGTGCGAATCGCAATGGCCGTGTCCATGTTGCCGTTCCAGGCGAAATAACCCACGGCGCCGCCGTAGACACCGCGCTTGACCGGCTCCAGCTCGTCGATGATCTCCATTGCGCGAATCTTCGGCGCCCCCGACAAGGTGCCCGCCGGCAGGATCGCCCGCAGTGCGTCCATCGCGGTCAGGCCGGCTTTCAGTTCACCGGTGACGTTGGACACGATGTGCATGACGTTGGAGTACCGCTCGATCACCATTTTCTCGGTGAGCTTCACCGAACCGATTTCCGAGACGCGCCCGGTATCGTTGCGGCCCAGATCGATCAGCATCAAGTGCTCGGCAATTTCCTTGTCATCGCTGAGCAGGTCTTCTTCCAGCGCCAAATCCGCCTCTTCGGTCGCGCCGCGCGGGCGGGTGCCGGCGATGGGGCGTACGGTGATCAGGTTGTCTTCGACCCGCACCAGCACTTCCGGCGAGCTGCCCACCACGTGGAAGTCACCAAAGTTGAAAAAGTACATGTACGGCGTCGGGTTGAAGCAGCGCAGCGCACGGTACAGATCGATCGGCGCGGCCTTGAAGTCGATGGACATACGTTGCGAAGGCACCACCTGCATGCAGTCGCCGGCGAGGATGTATTCCTTGATGGTGTCCACCGCGCGCTCATAGTCACCCTGGGTAAAGCTTGAACGAAAGATCGGATCGGCCGCCGGCGGACGGCTGAGGTCCAGACCGCGACGCGGGGTGATCGGCTGGCGCAGTTTTTCCAGCAGGGCCTCGAGGCTGGCCTGGCCTTGCTCGAAGGCGTCCGCCTGGGCCGGGTCGGCGAGGACGATCGCGTGCATCTTGCCGGCAAGATTGTCGAACACCACCACGGCGTCAGAGACCATCAGCAGAATGTCCGGCACGCCCAGCGGATCCGGGTTCGGGCATTTACCCAGGCGTTTTTCCACATAGCGCACGCAGTCGTAGCCGAAATACCCCACCAGGCCACCGTTGAAACGCGGCAGGCCAGGGATGGTCGGTACGTTGTAGCGCGCCTTGAAGGTTTCGACGAACGCCAGCGGGTCTTCTACGTCATGGCTTTCGATCTCGATACCGTCATGGGTAACGCTCACATGGTGATCGTGTACCCGCAGGACGGTACGGCACGGCAAGCCAATGATCGAGTAACGGCCCCACTTTTCGCCGCCCTGTACCGATTCCAGCAGGTAGGAGTTGGGCTCGTCGGCCAGTTTCAGGTAGATCGACAGCGGCGTGTCGAAGTCGGCCAGGGTTTCGCAGGCCAGGGGAATGCGGTTATAGCCGGCAGCGGCCAAACGCAGGAATTCTTCGCGAATCATGATGTGCCTCGTGGCTTGAGGATCAAACAGTCAGGTATGCAAACGTGCCGCAGCGCGGCCAGGATCAGTCAGGCGCGCCAACGCCAACGGGCCAGGGCCTTGATGACTTTCATCCAGAGTTTGCGAGTGACCACCACGATGGCGTTTCCAGAAGGGGTTGATTCAATGTCGGGCAACGTTATCTCAGCGCCCGCTCCCAAGCAACCGGGGATTAGCAGCCGAAGGTCATCAATCACCAGCGCCGGCGACTCATCGGCAATCGGCCGGCCATGGTTATAACCATAACTGAGGGCCACGCACTGCACACCAGCAGCTTTTGCTGCCTGCACATCACTGCGCGAATCGCCGACGAACAAGGACTGGGAGGCCGGGATATTGGCCATCTTCATCACGAAAAACAGCGCCGCCGGATCGGGTTTCTTTTGCGGCAGCGTATCGCCACCGATGATCCAGCGAAAATAACGGCCGATTTTCATCTGGTCCAGCAACGGCGCGACGAAGCGCTCCGGCTTGTTGGTGATCAGGGCCATTTCCACGCCCTGCTTGCTCAACCACTTGAGGGTGTCGCGCACGCCGGGGTAAACCACGGTCAGTTCGTGGCCGTCTTCATAGGCAGCATTGAACAGTTCCAGGGCGTGCTCGGCTTCCACCTCATCCACACCGTCGGCATCGATGTGGTTGGCCAGGGCCCGGCGCACCAACATGTGCACGCCGTTGCCGACCCATTCGCGCACCGCCTCGATACCCGCGGGCTTGCGTCCCAGCTTGAGCAGCATTTCGTCCACCGCCGCGGCCAGGTCGGGCACCGAATCGATCAAGGTACCGTCCAGATCGAACATCACCAGCCGTGGCAACTTGCCAGGGAACAACTGCTCAAAACCGCTCATGGACGCGCCAGCGCCAGTTCGGCGCGCATCTTGGCGATCACTTCCTGATAGTCCGGGGCGTTGAAGATCGCCGAGCCGGCCACGAAGGTGTCGGCGCCAGCGGCGGCGATTTCGCGGATATTGTTGACGTTGACACCACCGTCGATCTCCAGGCGGATATCACGCCCCGAAGCGTCGATCAGCGCACGGGCTTCGCGCAGCTTGTTCAGCGTGCCGGGAATGAACTTCTGCCCGCCGAAGCCTGGGTTGACGCTCATCAACAGGATCATGTCGACCTTGTCCATCACGTACTCAAGCACGCTCAACGGCGTGGCCGGGTTGAACACCAGGCCCGCCTTGCAACCGCCTTCGCGGATCAGTTGCAGGGTACGGTCCACGTGCAGCGAGGCTTCCGGGTGGAAGGTGATGTAAGTGGCGCCGGCTTCAACGAAGTCACCGATGATGCGATCGACCGGGCTGACCATCAGGTGTGCATCGATGGGCGCGGTAATGCCGTACTTGCGCAGTGCGGCGCAGACCATCGGACCGATGGTCAGGTTGGGCACGTAATGGTTGTCCATGACATCGAAGTGCACGAAGTCGGCACCGGCGGCCAACACCTTGTCCACTTCCTCACCCAGGCGGGCGAAGTCGGCGGAGAGAATCGATGGAGCAATGACGAAGGGCTGCATGACGCACCTTTTTTGAGCTAAATCACGATGGCGCGCATTGTATACCGCATGCTTTGCCCTGCGCACCGTGACCTAACTCAACGGTTAGTAGGCGGCCCGATAGATTTTCTCGATATCGGCTGCGCTGAGCTGGCGCGGATTGTTACGCATCAGCCGTTCGATGCCCGCCGCTTCCGTGGCCATGGCCGGGATCGCGTCCTCGGGCACCCCGAAGCTGCGCAAGCCCGCCGGGATCTCCACGGCGGCACACAGTCGCGCCATGGCCTCCACCGCTTGATCGGCCGCGTCATTGACACTCAAACCTGAAACATTCACCCCCATCGCCTGGGCAATGTCCTGCATGCGTTCCACACAGGCCAGCTTGTTCCAGTGCATCACATGGGGCAGCAACAGCGCATTGCTGACGCCGTGGGCGATATTGAAACGCCCGCCCAGCGGATAGGCCAGCGCATGCACCGCACCGACCCCGGCATTGCCGAAGGCCATGCCGGCCATCAGGCTGGCGGTGGCCATATCGTCACGGGCTTGCAGGTTGCCCGGGTTGGCGTAGGCCTTGGGCAAGGCGCCGGCAATCAACCTGATCGCGCCGATGGCCAGGGCGTCGGTGATCGGCGATGCATTCAGCGACAGGTAGGACTCGATGGCGTGCACCAGCGCATCCACGCCACTGGCGGCAGTGACGCCGCGCGGGCAAGTGAGGGTCATTTGCGGGCTGATCAGCGCCACATCCGGCAGCAGATAATCACTGACAATGCCTTTTTTCAGTTGGGCAACCTTGTCGGAAAGGATCGCCACATTAGTCACTTCCGAACCGGTGCCGGCGGTAGTCGGGATGGCGATCAGCGGCGGCCCTTTGCGCGGCACCTGGTCGACACCGAACAGATCCGCCAGTGCACCGTGATAACCGGCATAGGCCGCCACGCTTTTGGCGATATCGATGGCACTGCCGCCGCCCACCCCGATCAAGCCGTCATGCCCGCCGTCACGGTACACCTGCATGCAGTCCTCGACGATGGCGATTTCCGGGTCGGGCAGCACGCGGTCGAAAATTTCGTAGGTACGCTCGCCCAAGTGCTCCAGCGCCAGCGCCACAGTGCCAGACTTGACCAGCGCGGCATCAGTCACGATCAGCGGGTTATCCACATCCAGACGCGAGAGTTCGAAGGCCAGTTGTTCGATGGCCCCCTGGCCGGTCAACAGCTTGTGGGCGATCTTGAATGAGGAAGTACTCATGTGCGCGGCCTCTTGTTGAGTGATGGGCTGGCACAAGCGTAGCTTCCTGCGGCGTGTTGTCAGCTATTCAGCAATTGAATGCACAGGTGATTCAAAGTGGGCACGGTCAGTGTGGGAGCTGGCTTGCCTGCGATGGCATCACCTCGGTTTGACTGATAGACCGAGTCGCCTGCATCGCGGGCAAGCCCGGCTCCCACAAAAGCCACATCCATTGGATCGCGTTGCCACAGTCAGACCTGCTCGGTCCGCAGTTTCTCGCTACGCCCGCGCAGCCATTCCAGGGTGAGCAACAGCAACACCGAGAAGGCAATCAGCAGGGTCGCCGCCGCCGCGATCGTCGGGCTGAGGTTTTCGCGGATACCGCTGAACATCTGGCGCGGCAAGGTCGCTTGCTCGGGGCCGGCAAGGAACAGCGTCACCACGACTTCGTCGAACGATGTCGCAAAGGCAAACAGCGCCCCGGAAATCACCCCCGGCGCAATCAACGGCAAGGTCACCCGGCGGAACGTGGTCAGCGGCGACGCCCCGAGACTGGCCGCTGCCCGCACCAGGTTATGGTTGAAACCCTGCAAGGTGGCCGACACGGTGATGATCACAAACGGTACACCCAGCACCGCGTGTACCACGATCAGCGAGAAGAAGCTGTTGCCCAGACCCAAAGGCGCAAAAAACAGGTAGCTGGCCACGCCAATGATCACCACCGGCACCACCATCGGTGAAATCACCAAGGCCATCACCAGCGCCTTGCCGGGGAAGTGGCCACGGGTCAGGCCAATCGCTGCCAGGGTACCGAAGACCATAGCCAGCACCGTCGCGGCGGGGGCCACGATGATGCTGTTCTTCAGCGCGCGCATCCACTCGGCCGAGCCGAAGAAGTCCTGGTACCAATGCAGTGAGAAACCTTGCAGCGGATACACCAGGAAACTCCCGCTGTTGAACGACAGCGGGATGATCACCAGCACCGGCAAAATCAGGAACAGCAGGATCAAGCCGCAGAGAATCCGCAAGCTGTAGAACCACACCCGTTCGATGGGCGACATATAAGGGCTCAGCATCGCAAAAGTCTCCTCAGCTCAGGCGCAGGCGACTGGCGCCTACCAGCCGGTTGTAGATCAGGTACAGCAACACGGTGGCCAGCAGCAGCAAGCCGCCCAGCGCGGTGGCCATGCCCCAGTTGATGCTGGTGTTGGTATAAAACGCCACGAAGTAGCTGACCATCTGGTCGTTGGGACTGCCCAGCAAGGCCGGGGTGATGTAGTAACCAATCGCCAGGATGAACACCAGCAGGCAACCGGCGCCGACGCCGGCGTAGGTCTGCGGGAAGTACACGCGCCAGAAGCTGGCGAACGGGTGACAGCCCAGGGAAATCGCCGCGCGCATATACGTGGGCGAGATGCCTTTCATCACGCTGTAGATCGGCAGAATCATGAATGGCAACAGAATATGCACCATGGAGATGTAGACCCCGGTGCGGTTGAACACCAGCTCCACCGGTTTATCGACCAGGCCCAGGCCCATCAGCGCACTGTTGATCAAGCCACCGGACTGCAGCAGCACGATCCACGCCGCCACCCGTACCAGAATCGAGGTCCAGAACGGCAGCAGCACCAGAATCATCAGCAGGTTGCTTTGTCGCGACGGCAAGTTGGCCAACAGATACGCCAGGGGATAGGCCAGCAGCAGGCACACAAAGGTGATGACCAGGCCCATCCAGAATGTACGGGCGAAGATGTCCAGGTAAATCGCCTGGTCGGGCGTGGCCGGGGCGACTTCACCCAGGTCGTCGATCCGGTGATCGACCGCCGCCAGCAGGTAATACGGCGTGAGGCTGCTGGTGTTGCGCCGGATCGCCTGCCAATACGCCGGGTCGCCCCAACGCTCGTCCAGGTTTTCCAGCGCTTCTTTATAGGAAGCGGGCGCTTCGGTAAACGGCAGCGCCCGCGCGGTCTTGGTGAGCAGGCTGCGATAGCCGGCCAGCTCCATGTTCAAGCGTTTGGACAAATCGCCCAGTGTCTGGTTTTTACGCGCCTCGCCCAGGTCCTCGCTGAGGGCCTGATACACCGGCTCGCCAGGCAAACCGCGGCCATCCCAGGTATTGATCGCCATCACCGTGCGCGGCATGCCGCCCACCACTTCCGGGTTGCCGACGCTTTTGTAAAGCAACGCAACGATCGGCACCAGGAACACCAGCACCAGGAACAGCACCAGCGGCGCAATCAAGGCCTGGGCTTTCCAGCGGTTGACCCGCTCGGCACGCGCCAGACGCTGCTTGAGGGTGGGGCTGTTGACCTCGTTCGGGGGAACGGCGATGGCCATGGCTAACTCCGGAAAATCTAAGGTGGTTTCACTGTGGATGGGGCTTTCTGTGGGAGCCGGGCTTGCCCGCGATGGCATCGATTCGGTACATCAGATACACCGAGATGTCTGCATCGCAGGCAAGCCAGCTCCCACAAAGGCCCATCCAACACAGCAGTAGGGTTACTTGGCTGCCCAGGCGTTGAAGCGCTGCTCCAGTTGCTCGCCGTTATCCGCCCAGAAGCTCACGTCGATCTGCACCTGGTCGGCGATGTTTTCCGGCGTGGTCGGCATATCTTTCAGGATGCCTTTATCCAGCAACGGTACGGCTTGGCTATTGGCCGGGCCGTAGGCGATGTTTTCCGAATAGGTCTTCTGCTGCTGCGGTTGCACCGAGAAAGCGATGAATTTTTTCGCCGCATCCGCACGGTCCTTGGCCAGGCCTTTGGGAATGGCCCATGCATCGAAGTCGTAGATGCCGCCGTTCCACACCACCTTCAGGTTGCTTTCTTTCTGCACGGCGGCGATACGGCCGTTGTAGGCCGAACTCATCACCACGTCACCCGAGGCGAGGTATTGCGGCGGCTGGGCGCCCGCTTCCCACCATTGGATGTAAGGCTTGAGTTCATCGAGCTTCTTGAACGCGCGGTCCTGGCCATCTTTGCCGGCCAGCACTTTGTAGACGTCCTTCGGTGCCACGCCGTCGGCCATCAAGGCAAATTCCAGGGTGTACTTGGCGCCTTTACGCAAGCCGCGCTTGCCCGGGAATTGCTTCACGTCCCAGAAATCTTTCCAGCCGCCTGGCGGTGCCTTCAGCTTGTCGGCGTTGTACGCCAGCACGGTCGACCATACAAAGAAGCCCACGCCGCACGGCTGGATAGCGCCTTTCACGTAGTCCGCGCCATTGCCGAACAGCTTCGGGTCCAGCTGTTCGAACATGTCTTCGTCACAGCCGCGGGACAATTCCGGCGACTCGACTTCCACCAGGTCCCAGGACACGCTCTTGGTGTCGACCATGGCTTTCACCTTGGCCATTTCGCCGTTGTACTCGCCGGCGACGATCTTGCCGTTGCCCGCGCTTTCCCACGGTGCATAGAACGCCTTGACCTGGGCCGCCTTGTTCGCGCCACCGAAGGACACGACTGTCAGGTCCGGGCCTGCCATGGCCTGGGTCGCGCCGATCAGGCCCATGGCCAGGGCGGAATACTTAAGGGATCTCAACATTGTTGTTCTCTCCACGTGCAGGGTTGGTGAAGCCAGGAGGGCGATCAATTCGCCTCTAGAAGTGGATCGAGCGCGCGAACGTGCTCGACTTGCCAGCCAATCGGTACCACGTCGCCAACGGCCAGGGCTGGGTCCAGCTCGGCAATGGGTTGTTTCACAAAAAAATCGGTCTTGCCGCAGACCTCAAGACGCACCCGAACGTGGTCGCCCAGGTAGATGAACTCCGCCACCCGTCCCGAAAAACGGTTGACGCAGCTTTCGCTGGAACCGTTGAGACTCACGCGCTCCGGCCGCACCGACAAGGTCACCGGGCCGCCGACCTGGCCCACGTTCACCGCCAGTGCCTCGACCTTCTCGCCCCGCGCCAGCTCCACCATGCAACGCTCGCCGGTGTGGCTGTGCAGACGACCATTGAGGCGGTTGTTCTCGCCGATGAAGTTGGCGACAAAGGTATTTTTCGGCTCTTCATACAACGTGCGCGGTGCGGCGATCTGCTGGATCTCGCCCTGGTGGAACACCGCCACGCGGTCAGACATGGTCAGCGCTTCGCCCTGGTCGTGGGTCACGTACACCACGGTCACGCCAAGGCGCTGGTGCAGGTGCTTGATCTCCATCTGCATGTGTTCACGCAGTTGCTTGTCGAGAGCGCCGAGGGGTTCGTCCATCAGTACCAGCTGGGGTTCGAATACCAGCGCCCGGGCCAGGGCCACGCGCTGTTGCTGGCCACCGGAGAGTTGGGCCGGGTAGCGCTGGGCGAAGGCGTCAAGCTGGACCATGCTCAGCACGCGCTTGACCCGCTCGCTGATGTCGGTCTTGCTCAAACCCCGCACCGACAGCGGAAACGCCAGGTTCTCGGCGACTGTCATGTGCGGGAACAATGCGTAGTTCTGGAACACCATGCCGATATCGCGCTTGTGCGGTGGCACGTTGTTGATGGAGCGCCCGGCCAGCAGGATCTCACCCGCGGTCGGCGTCTCGAAACCGGCAAGCATCATCAGGCTGGTGGTCTTGCCTGAACCCGAAGGCCCGAGCAAGGTGAGGAACTCGCCCTTGCGAATCTCCAGGTTGAGGTCTTTGACGATCAGGTTCTCGCCGTCGTAGCTCTTCTGCACGCCACGAAAGCTGACCAGCACATCATTTGAATCCACCTCGCTCATACCCGCACCTTTTTGTTTTGGACTGCTGTGGAACAAGCGTAGTCCAGGCGCAAGGCCGCGGAAATCGGGGGCCGGGAGAGAATCGCATCAGTCGGATGGAAGGTTGGGGGTAGGGATCGCCCTACACAGATGACGCGCACGGAACGGTGCAGCGACAAGTGGCGAGCTGCAAGCGGCAAGAGTGGGCTCGGCGGGGTTTTCGCGGTGTCGTTATCAGGTATGTGGCTATAGCAGCTTGTGCTCCATGGCGTACTTCACCAGTTCGGCCAGCGAGGTGATATTGAGTTTTTGCATCAGCCGCGCCTTGTGAGTACTGATGGTCTTGCTGCTCAGCGCCAGTTGTTGGGCGATGTCATTGACGTTGGCGCCCTGGGCCAGGCGCTCGAACACCGAAAACTCCCGCTCCGACAACAACGAATGCAAGGGCCGCGTATCGGTGAGGCCGACTTCGAACACCATGCGGTCGGCCAGGTCCGGGTCGATGTAACGCCCGCCAGCCGCCACCTTGCGGATCGCCGTGAGCAGCAGCGCCGGGTCGCTGTCCTTGGTCGCATACCCCGCCGCCCCCACCTTCAAGGCCCGGGCCGCCATCTGCGCTTCATCATGCATGGACAGCACCAGGATCGCCGGCGGGTGGTTCAGCGCCCGAATCCGCGCGATGGCTTCAAGACCATTGACGCCGGGCATCGAGATATCCAGCAACACCACCTCACAAGGGGTGTGGCGCAGGGTCTCCAGTAACTGTTCACCATTGCTCGCCTCCCCGACAACCTGAAGGTCTTTGGCCAGGCCGATCAATTGCTTGATGCCTTCCCGAACGATGGTGTGGTCTTCGGCTACCAGTACACGAATCACAGAAACTTCCTCTTGGTCCTAGGCATCCAGCGGCACCGTCACACTTAGCGTGGTGCCCTCCCCCAACGCGCTTTCCAGGTGCAGTTGCCCGCCCATGATCAGCACCCTCTCGCGCATGCCCACCAGGCCGAACGACAACGGACGGCCTTGCGCCTGGACGAACCCCACACCGTCGTCGCTGATGGTCAGCCGCAGCGCGGCACCTTCACGGGCAAGCGTCAGCTCGACAGTATGCGCCTGGGCATGGCGCATCACATTGGTCAGCGCTTCTTGCAGGATCCTAAACAGGCCGATGGCCTTGGCGTCGCTGAGGATCGGCAGATTGTCCGGCACCTGAACCAGGCAAGGGATTTGTGTGCGCGCTTCAAAACGCCGTGCCTGCCATTCGATGGCCGAGGCAATGCCCGCATCGAGAATCGGCGGACGCAGCGCAGTGGCCACGTCACGCACCAGCTGGAACAACTGGGCGATCAGACGTTTCATGCTGTTCAAGCGCTCGTGCAGGCCCGGGTCGAGTTGCGCATAGGCCAATTCGCACATGGAGGTTTCCAGCTTGAGCACCGTGAGCATCTGCCCGAGTTCATCGTGCACTTCCCGGGCGATACGCGCCTTTTCTTCTTCGCGTACGGTTTCCAGGTGGGCGGACAGCTCGCGCAATTGCGCTTCGCTTTGCTGCAGCGCCGCCAGCGTGCGGCGCAGCTCGGTGACATCATTGAGGTAAACCACCAGGTACTCGGCATCGGCAAAGCGCAGAAAACTCAAGGACACCGTAGCGGGCAAGCGACTGCCATCGGCGCGCAGGCAGTCGGCGGAAAAGTTCTGCGGCCCCTCCTCATGGGCCCGGGCGCGCTTCCACAGGTTCAGCCAGCGGTCCATGTCCAGAGTGGGGTCAAAATCGCTCAACGGTCGCTCGATCAACGCCCCAGGGCCATAACCCAGCATGGTTTCAGCGGCGCGGTTGGCGTAGCGCACATGGCTGTCCCAATTGACCCACAGGATGCCGACGGTGCTTTGGTCGATGGAAAATTGCGTCAACCGCAACGCTTCGGCACCGGCGGCCCGGGCCGCGCTTTCTTCACGCGCGGCCAGCAGGCTGTGCTCCAGCAGCCGTTGCTGGCGACGCAGCCAGAACACGACCGTGAGGCTGGCGAGCAGGAACAGGCCCAACAACAGGGTCAGGTTCTGCCACAGCCCCGGCGACTCCGACAGCCGTGGGTATTTGGGCTGCAACCAGCGACTGTGCAACTGGTCCAGGTCGCGGGCCGGTATTGCGCGCAACGCGCTTTCCATGATGCCGGCCAGTTCCGGCCACTCGCGGCGCGTCGCCACCCGCAGCAGTTGCGGCAGTCCGATATCCCCTACCACCGCCAGCCCGGCGAACTCCGGTTCGGCCGACAGCCGGCTCAGTTGCGCTTCATCCACCACCGCATAACGTGCCTGCTGGCTCACCAGCAACTGCAAGGCCTGACGCTCCATGGGCACGCCTTGCAGGTTCAAGCCGGGGTAAGTACTGCGCAGGTAATCGGCCACCGCGCTGGGCATGCGCACGGCGACACGGGACTGTTCGTCGAGCTTTTCCAGCTCCACCGCACCACCGCCTTCGCGCACGCCGACAATATGTTGAGGCACCCGCATGTAGGGGTCGGTGAACAGCCAGAGACGCAGGCCGGCCGGGGTCTGTTGCAGGCCGGGCGCGATATCGACCTCGCCCTCGCGCACCGCGTCCTCCAGTTGCTCCTGGGTGGGAAAGTTACGCCAGGTCAGTTCGATGTTCAGCGCCTTGGCCAACCACTGCATCACCTCGACATTGGCCCCCGACAAACGCTGCAAGCGACGATCGTATTGCGCATAGGGTGCCTGCAAGACCACGCCGACCCGTAGTTCCGGGTGCTGGGCCAGCCATTCACGCTGCTGGGCATTGAGGGGCGCCTGCGCGATGACAGGCGCGGGCGCAGCCGTTGCCATCAAGGCAACACACAAGCCGCCGATAACCAGCAGATAGCGAAAACCCATGATCCACGCCTCACATCACTGACAAATACTGACCAACCCTTTAGGCTGCTGGAATCACTTCTGGCCGGGAATCCACGATGCCCCATCGAAACCGTACAGCACTGCCGGCATTGTGCCTGTCTCTGCTACTGACCAGCGCGTTTTCTGCCCAGGCCGCCGACGCCCCTGCGCCCGCCGCCGAAAAACCGGTCGAGCGCCAACCCCTCCCCGAGCGCAGCCAGGAAGAAGCCAGCGCGCTGCAACGCAACATTCCGCAACAAGAGCAGCAGCAATTGCAGGCCGGCAGCGACTCATTCCTGGCCTTGTGGAAACCGGCAAACAGCGCCGAACCCGAAGGTGTGGCCATTATCGTGCCCGGCGCCGGTGAAAATGCTGACTGGCCGCAAGCAATCGGCCCGTTGCGCCGCAAATTGCCGAACGCCAACTGGGGCACCCTCAGTCTGTCGCTGCCGGATGTGAGCGTGGACACCTTGCCACCCCGCGTGATGGAGGCGCCCAAGGCCACCGTCGATACCAGCAGCAAAGAGGCGAGCACCACCGACAAACCCATCGAACAAGCCGCCAGCGCCGAAGCCGAAGGCACCGACCCGTCCGTGGTGCCGGGCACCGACGAGCAGGACAAGACCGACGCCTCGCGCATCTTCGCCCGCATCGATGCCGCCGTGGCCTTCGCCCAGACCCAGGGTGCGCGCAGCGTAGTGCTGATGGGACATGGCACCGGTGCCTGGTGGGCCGCGCGTTACTTGAGCGAAAAACAACCGTCCCAGGTGCAGAAGCTGGTCATGGTCGCGGCGAAGACGCCCGCTGGCCGTCAGCCGGATGTGCAACAACTGGCCCCCGTCCTGAAGCTACCCACGGCCGACCTGTTCTACCAGGACAGCCCCGCGTCACGCAAAGCGGCGCAGGAACGTGCCCAGGCGGCCAAACGTGCAAAAAACGAGGGCTATAAACAGGTCACGCTCAAGGCTCTGCCCGGCAACAACGCCGCCGAGCAAGAGCAGTTGTATCGGCGCATTCGCGGCTGGTTGAGCCCCCAGGCCAGCGCCGACTGACCGTCGCTCAGCGAAAGTCGCGCCGCTCGCGAATCAATGCATAAGCATTGTGCAATTCGCGGGTGCGCTCAGTCGCCTCGCGCACTTGCGCAGGGCTGGCGCCACTGCCGGCGATCTTGTCCGGGTGATGGCGACTGAGCAACCGGCGATAAGCGCGCTTGATCACCGAAGGTTCGGTGGTAGCCGTCACCCCGAGGATGCGCAGCGCTTCCTGATAAGCGCCGCCCCGATTGGCCAATGGCTTGCGTTCCGGCGTGTAGTCGGCGGCCAGCGCCTGCAATTGCAGCGGCGTCCAGCCCAGCCACTTGCCCCACAGCCCGATCAGGTCGCGCTCGGCATGGTCGACCTTGCCGTCGGCCCACGCCATCCGCCAGCACGCACGCAGCACGCCTTCCGCCGCATGGGGCTGGGCCTTGAGCACACGCAGATAGCGCCGAACCCGATCAGTGCCGGATTTGCCACGGTTGAACGCCGCGATCGCGCGGCGCTGCGCCGACTCATTCATGTCCAATGAGCGCATTTCCTGACGGGCTTGCTGGATATGTCCGTCTGCGACCCGGCCATTGCTTTTGGCCAGGCGTCCGAGCAACACAAACAGCAATTCGTCGTTGCGCAACGCTGGACGCCCGCCCAGGCGCTCACGCAAGTGCGCCCAGCTGTGCAGCTGCAAGCGGCGGTCGAGCGCCTGCCCCAGCAATGCACCCAGCATGGCCCCGGGGATACTGGCAATGGCAAACCCAGCTCCCGCGCCGATCAGCGTCCCTGGCCACAACATCCTAGTGCCCCGCTGTCAGCAGGGTTTCGACTTGCGCCAGACGCTCCAGCGTACCGACATCGATCCAGCGTCCCGTCATGTGTTCCCCCGTTACCAGACCTTTGGCCATGGCCGCCCGCAACAGCGGTGCCAGCTTGAAGGCACCTGCGCTGCAACCCGCGAACAGCTTGGGGTCGAGCACGGAAATGCCACTGAAGGTCAGGTTATCGGCACCGACGACGGCATCCTGAAGCAAACCTTGCGCAAGATAGAAATCGCCTCCCGAGGGGTGATGCGCCGGGTTATCGACCATCACCAGATGCGCCAGTCCCTCGATAGGTTGTCGCAGACGGGCGAAGTCATAGTCGGTCCAGATATCGCCATTGACCACCAGGAAGGGCTCACCTCCCAATAGTGGCAGTGCCTGGAAAATCCCGCCGCCGGTCTCCAGCGGCTCGCCTTCCGGCGAGTAACGGATACGCAGGCCAAACTGTGCACCGTCACCCAGGTAGCTTTCGATCTGGTGGCCGAGCCACGCATGGTTGATCACGATCTCGGTAAAACCCGCCTTGGCCAGCGCCTCCAGGTGATACTCGATCAAGCGCTTGCCGCCGGCCTGCACCAACGGCTTGGGCGTGTGCAAGGTGAGCGGACGCATCCGCTCACCTTTACCAGCGGCCAGAATCATCGCCTTCATAGGCTCGCCTCGGCGGGCAGACGCAGGCTGGCCAGCAACTCACCCAGCTCGCTCAACTCCGGACGGTCTTCCAGCACCGCTTCTATATAAGCAAAGAAGCGCGGTACGTCGGCCAGGTAACGCGGCTTGCCGTCGCGATGGCAGATACGCGCAAAAATGCCGATGACCTTGAGGTGACGCTGCACGCCCATCAGATCGCTGGCGCGCAGAAAGTCTTCGAAGTCCGCCTGCACCGGGATTCCCGCTTGCCCCGCACGCGCCCAGTAGCCGCGTTGCCATTCCCGCACACGGGCCTTCGGCCAACTGAGGAACGCATCCTTGAACAGACAGGTGATGTCGTAGGTCACCGGGCCGTAGACTGCGTCCTGGAAATCCAGCACGCCCGGGTTCGGCTGGCTGATCATCAGGTTGCGTGGCATATAGTCGCGGTGCACCAGAACTTTCGGCTGGGCCAGGGCGCTGTCGATCAGTTGCGTGCTCACGCGCTGCCAGAGCGCCTGTTGCCGGGTATCGAACTCGATGCCCAGGTGCCGTCGCACGTACCACTCGGGAAATAATTCCAGCTCACGGCGCAACAGCGCAACGTCGTAACTGGGCAGCGGCGCGTCCATCGGCAACTGCTGGAACGCCAGCAACGCATCGATGGCATCGGCAAACAATGGATCGGCGTTTTGCTCGTCAATCACGTCCAGGTAGGTTTTCGTGCCCAGATCGTTGAGCAAAAGAAAGCCTCGCGGCAAATCTTCTGCATAAATTTGTGGAACATTTATTCCTGACTTCGCCAGCAAATGAGCGATATCGACGAAAGGTTTGCAGTTTTCCTGGGGCGGTGGCGCGTCCATCACGACGAAAGTCCGATCGCCGCCCTCCCAGCGGAAGTAACGCCTGAAACTCGCGTCACTGCTGGCCGCGGTCAATGTGGCCGGGGGTACCGCACCCCAGCCTTGAGCGTTGAAAAGGATCGGAAGTTGCTCATCCAGCCAGACTTTCAGCTGTTGTAAACGCAGATCTTGCTCGGGCATTACAAGGGTCTCCGACGGCGCTAGCCGTCAAGCGGGTCATGCTTTATTATCACGCATCTTTTTCAGACCATCGAGAGGCGTGCGGCCCACACCGCGGGCAGATGGCACGCAGGAAGCCCGGACTAATAAGATGGCATTGAAATCCCCCGCGTTTCGTAGAAAATTTCCGTTGCTGGTAACCGGCAGTCTGCTGGCCATGCAACCCTTCGCCACCTCATTCGTGGTCGCCGCGGAACAGTATGACTGCTCAGTCTCTGCTTCGGGTGCCTGGGATTGCGCGCCGAAAACCGCGGCTGCCCCGTTGCCACCGCGTCCGGTGCATGACGGTGCAGCCGTCAGCTCGACCTCCGGCACGCCATCCGGCGAGACCGGCGGCAAAGCCGAGGCCGTGCCGCAGAACACGCTGGTCACCGAATCCAAGGGCCGCGGCCTGCGTTCGCGCAGCGCCGACTACAGCCACCTGGACTGGGTACCGCGCGAGAAACTGACCGCGGCCCAACTGGCTGAAACCGGTCCGTACTGCGGCGGTGCGTATATCGAGCCGACTCGTCCCGGCATGAACGACAAGACGAGCAAGAGCGATGCACCGACCTTTATCGGCGCCAAGGCTTCGCGCTACGAGCAGGAGCAACAGGTTGCAACCCTGGCCGGTGACGTCGTCATGCGCCAGGGCAGCATGCAGCTCGAAGCGCAGGAAGCCAGCCTGTATCAGGCCGAGAGCCGTGGCGAACTGGACGGCAACGTCCGTCTGCGCGACAACGGCGCCCTGATCGTCGGCGACCACGCCCAGGTCCAGCTGGACACCGGTGCGGCACAGATCGACAACGCCGAATACGTGCTGCACAAATCGCGCATTCGCGGTAACGCGCTGTACGCCAAGCGCGCCGAAAACGCCATCATCCGTCTCAAGGACGGTACGTACACCACGTGCGAGCCAGACAGCAACGCCTGGCAGCTCAAGGGCAACAACATCACGTTGAACCCGGCCACCGGCTTCGGTACGGCGACCAACGCGACGTTGCGGGTCAAGAACATTCCGATCCTCTACACCCCTTACATCTACTTCCCGATCGACGACCGTCGTCAATCCGGCTTCCTGCCGCCTAGCTTCAGCACCGGCGGCGAGACCGGCTTTACCCTGGTGACGCCGTACTACTTCAACCTGGCGCCGAACTACGACGCCACGTTGTACCCGCAATACATGACCAAGCGCGGCCTGTTGATGGAAGGCGAATTCCGCTACCTCACCAAGTCCAGCGAAGGCCAGGTCGGCGGCGCGTACCTGAACGACGACAACGACGAGCGCAAGCGTCAGACCGATTACGAAAAAACCCGCTACATGCTCAACTGGCAACACAAGGGCGGGCTGGATTCGCGTGTACTGACCCAGGTCGACTACACCAATATCAGCGACCCTTACTACTTCCAGGACCTCAAGTCTTTCCAGGAAGGCGTGAAGAGCAGCGACTACATCAATCAGCAGGGTTCCGTGACCTATCGCGGCGACTCCTACCAGGCGCGCCTCAACCTGCAGGCGTACCAGCTGGCGACGATTTCCCAGATCACCCCGTATGACCGGCTGCCGCAGATCACCTTCAATGGCACCCTGCCGTACCATCCGGGCGGTGTGAACTTCACGTACGAGACCGAAGCCGTGCGCTTCGAGCGCGACCTGGAGAACGGCACCTTCACCGACGAAAACGGCCTGGTATCGCCGCGCCTGGACACCTACGTGACCGGCCTGACCCGTGCCAACGGTACGCGCCTGAACGTTGCCCCGGCTGTCGATTACCCGATGAACTGGACCTACGGCTTCGTGACGCCGAAGCTCAAGTACGTCTACACCAAGTACGACCTGGACCTGGACAGCATCGGCAAGAACCAGATCATCGCGGCGCAGGCGGCTTCGACCGCCGCCAACCCGTATGCCGGTGGCAGCTTCAGCAGTTCCCAGGACCGTGCAGTTCCCGTCGCCAGCATCGACAGCGGCCTGTATTTCGACCGCGATACCAACTGGTTCGGCACCAACTATCGCCAGACCCTCGAGCCTCGCGCGTTCTACCTGTACGTGCCGAACAAGGACCAGAGCGACATTCCGGTGTTCGACACCAGCGAATACTCGTTCAGCTACGCGTCGCTGTTCCGCGACAACCGCTTCAGCGGCAACGACCGTATCGGTGACGAGAACAAGCTGTCCCTGGGCTTGACCAGCCGCTGGATCGAAGACAACGGCTTCGAACGTCAGCGGGCGTCGATAGGCCAGGCGTTGTACTTCAAGGACCGCCAGGTGCAGTTGCCAGGCATCCTCGCCGCCGACCGCGCCGACGCCAACACCGACGTTTCGCCGGTGGCCCTGGACTACGAGTTCCGTTTCAACCGCGACTGGCGCGCCACCGCCGACTACAACTGGGACACCGAGAACCACAGTCCTCGTTCCGGCAGCGCGATGCTTCACTATCAGCCGGAAGACAACCCGAACAAGATCATCAACGTCGGTTACCGCTATCGCAACGACCAGGTGGTCTACAACCAGCTGACCGGCAAATGGCAGTTCGGTGGTGACTACGGCAAGCCAGGCGACGAGAACTTCGTGAAGGATTACTACAAAATCCAGCAACACGACTTCTCGATGATGTGGCCGATCATTCCACAATGGAACCTGATCACCCGCTGGCAGTATGACTACGCACGCAACCGTACACTGGAGGCCTTCGGTGGCTTCGAGTACGACAACTGCTGCTGGAAACTTCGCGTGATCAACCGTTATTGGGTTTCCAACGACGAATACACTCAGATCGCCCCGTTGAACGAAAAGGGTGACCACGGGCTCTTCTTCCAGATCGTCCTCAAAGGACTCGGCGGCCTGACCGGCGCCAAGGTAGAGAGCTTCCTCGACAAAGGCATTGAAGGTTATCGTGAACGTGAAGACCAAGCTTTCTGATTGTCTGCGCCCGCTCGTACTGGGCGCGCTGTTCCTGGGGACCGCATCGGCACACGCTGCGGTTCAACAGCTGGATAAAGTAGTGGCCATCGTCGACAACGACGTGATCATGCAAAGCCAGCTGGACCAACGGGTCAAGGAAGTTCAGCAAACCATCGCCAAACGTGGCGGCGGCGTACCTCCGACCAGCGTCCTGGACCAACAGGTGCTGGAGCGTCTGATCGTCGAGAACCTGCAACTGCAGATCGGTGATCGCTCCGGTATCCGTATCTCGGATGAAGAGCTCAACCAGGCGGTCGGCACCATCGCCCAGCGCAACAACATGAGCATCGACCAGTTCCGTGCGGCCCTGGCCCATGACGGTTTGTCCTATGAGGACGCCCGTGACCAGATCCGCCGTGAAATGATCATCAGCCGTGTGCGTCAGCGCCGCGTGGCAGAGCGGGTTCAGGTTTCGGAACAGGAAGTGAAAAACTTCCTGGCGTCGGACCTGGGCAAGATGCAGCTTTCCGAAGAACTGCACCTGGCCAATATCCTGATCCCGACCCCGGACAGCGCCAACTCCGAGCAGCTCAACGCAGCCGCCGCCAAAACCCAGGCTGTCTATGACCGCCTGAAGGCGGGTGCCGACTTTGCCCAGACGGCCATTGCCGTGTCCGGCAGTGACAACGCCCTCGAAGGCGGTGACATGGGCTGGCGTAAAGCCGCTCAACTGCCACCTCCGTTCGACCGTGAACTGAGCGCGATGGAAGTCGGCGGCATCACTCAACCAGCGCGTACGCCAGGCGGCTTCATCATTCTGAAGTTGCTGGAGCGTCGTGGCGGCGAGACCTCGCTGAAAGACGAAGTGCACGTCCGTCATATCCTGGTCAAACCGAGCGAAATCCGCACTGAAGCGCAAACCAAGGAACTGGCCCAGAAGATCTACGACCGCATCGAAAGCGGTGAAGACTTCGCCACCCTGGCCAAGAGTTTCTCGGAAGACCCGGGTTCGGCGCTCAATGGCGGCGACCTGAACTGGATCGATCCGAAAGCCTTGGTGCCAGAATTCCAGCAAGTGATGGCCTCCACGCCACAGGGCGTGCTGTCCAAGCCGTTCAAGACCCAATATGGCTGGCACGTGCTGGAAGTCCTTGGCCGTCGCGCCACCGACAACACCGCTCAGGCTCGTGAGCAGCAAGCCCTGAACGTACTGCGTAACCGCAAGTACGATGAAGAGCTGCAAACCTGGTTGCGTCAGATCCGTGACGAAGCCTATGTAGAGAACAAGCTGCCAGGTGCCGAGCAAACAGGCACCGACCAGGCAGCCCAGTGAAACCCCAGCGTTTCGCGGTGACACCCGGCGAGCCGGCCGGCATTGGTCCAGACCTGTGCCTGCTGCTCGCTTCACAGCCCCAGCCACACCCCCTGATTGCCATTACCAGCCGCGACCTGCTCATCGAGCGGGCCGCGCAGTTGGGCGTGGTCGTCGATCTACTGGAGGTGGCGCCTGGCAACTGGCCCGACCTGCCGGCACCGGCGGGCAGCCTGTATGTGTGGGATACCCCGCTCGCGACCCACGTGGTTGCCGGGCAACTGGACAAGGCCAACGCCGCATTTGTGCTGGAAACCCTGACCCGTGCCGGGCAAGGCTGCATCGACGGCGACTTCGCCGGGATGATCACCGCCCCGGTGCACAAGGGCGTGATCAACGAATCCGGCATCGCCTTCTCCGGCCACACCGAATTCCTCGCCGAGCTGACCCACACCGCCCAAGTGGTGATGATGCTGGCGACGCGCGGCTTGCGCGTCGCGCTGGTCACTACGCACCTGCCATTACGCGATATTGCAGATGCGATCACCGTCGAGCGCCTGGAGCGCGTAACGCGCATCCTGCACGCGGATCTGCAACAGAAGTTCGGCATCGCCCACCCGCGCATCCTGGTTTGTGGGCTCAACCCCCATGCCGGCGAAGGCGGCCACCTGGGCCATGAAGAAATCGACATCATCGAACCTACCCTGGAGCGTCTGCGCCAGGAGGGCATGGACCTGCGCGGCCCATTGCCTGCAGACACTCTGTTTACCCCCAAATATCTGGAGCACTGCGACGCAGTGCTGGCGATGTACCATGACCAGGGGCTACCGGTGCTTAAATACAAAGGCTTTGGCGCCGCCGTCAACGTGACACTGGGCCTGCCGATCATCCGCACCTCCGTCGACCATGGCACCGCCCTGGACCTGGCGGGCAGCGGCAAGATCGATACCGGCAGCCTGCACGTGGCCCTGGAAACCGCCTATCAGATGGCCGAGACCCGTATATGACCGAGCATTACCAACACCGGGCGCGCAAGCGCTTCGGACAGAATTTCCTGCACGACGCTGGCGTGATCGACCGCATCCTGCGCTCCATCCATGCCAAACCCGAAGACCGTCTGCTGGAAATCGGTCCAGGCCAGGGCGCGCTGACCCAGGGCCTGCTGGCCAGCGGTGCCCAGCTGGACGTGGTTGAGCTGGACAAGGACCTGGTCCCGATCCTCAATCAGCAGTTCGCCGGCCAATCCAATTTCAACCTGCACCAGGGCGACGCGCTGAAGTTCGACTTCAACACGCTCAATGCCGCGCCCAACAGCCTGCGGGTCGTCGGCAACCTGCCTTACAACATCTCCACACCGTTGATCTTCCACCTGCTGAACAACGCCGGGATCATCCGCGACATGCACTTCATGCTGCAAAAAGAAGTGGTGGAGCGCTTGGCGGCTGGGCCTGGCGGTGGCGATTGGGGCCGTCTGTCGATCATGGTTCAGTACCATTGCCGCGTCGAACACCTGTTCAACGTTGGCCCCGGTGCTTTCAACCCGCCGCCGAAAGTCGATTCGGCCATCGTGCGCCTGGTGCCTCACGCCGTGCTGCCACACCCGGCCAAGGACCATCGCCTGCTGGAGCGAGTGGTGCGTGAAGCCTTCAACCAACGCCGCAAGACTCTGCGCAATACGCTCAAGGCCTTGTTGACCAATGCCGAAATCGAAGCCGCCGGCGTGGATGGCAGCCTGCGCCCCGAGCAATTGGACCTGGCCGCGTTCGTGCGCCTGGCTGACCAGCTTGCCATCAAGCCTGCGCCAGCCGCCGAGTGACCGTGTCGGAGCCGGCTGGCCGGCGATGCATGCGCCGCGGAACATCCGTCAGCGCGCGTTGATGCAATCGCAGGCAAGCCAGCTCCCACATGTCTGGCCTAGTGCCCGGCTGATGGCCTAGACTGACTCGCATCTGCTGTCCTTCGCTTTTGCTTTTAAGGCCCCTTGCATGTCCGATCCTCGCTACCAGATCGACGTCAGCGTCGTCACCCGCTTCCTGGCGGACCAGTCCCAACCCGAACACAACCGTTTCGCCTTTGCCTACACCATCACGGTGAAAAACAACGGGCTGGTGCCGGCCAAGCTGCTGTCGCGCCACTGGGTGATCACCGATGGTGACGGTCAGGTCGAAGAAGTCCGTGGCGCAGGCGTCGTCGGCCAACAGCCGTTGATCGACAGCGGCGCCAGCCACACCTACAGCAGCGGCACGGTCATGACCTCCAAGGTCGGCACCATGCAGGGCTCCTACCAGATGAAAGCCACCGATGGCCAACTGTTCGACGCGATCATCGCGCCCTTCCGCCTCGCCGTGCCGGGAGCCCTGCACTGATGGCGACCTATGCGGTCGGCGACCTGCAAGGCTGCCTGGCGCCACTCAAGTGCCTGCTCGAGCGTGTCGCCTTCGACCCGGCAAAGGATCGCTTGTGGTTAGTGGGCGACCTGGTCAACCGCGGCCCCGAATCCCTCGAGACCTTGCGCTACTTATATAGCCTGCGTGATTCCCTGGTGTGCGTTCTGGGCAACCATGATCTGCACCTGCTGGCCACCGGCAACAAGATCGAGCGCCTGAAAAAGGGTGACACCCTGCGGGAAATCCTCGAGGCGCCAGACCGTGCCGAGCTGCTCGACTGGTTGCGCCGTCAAAAACTCATGCACTACGACGAAGCTCGTAATATGGCACTGGTCCACGCCGGCATCCCGCCGCAGTGGACGCTGAAGAAAGCCCTCAAGTGCGCCGCCGAAGTCGAAAGTGCCCTGGCCGATGACAATCTGTACACCGCTTACCTCGACGGCATGTACGGTAACGAACCGGTGAAGTGGGACAACGCCCTCAGCGGCGTCGCGCGCCTGCGTGTGATCACCAACTATTTCACGCGCATGCGTTTCTGCACGGCCGAAGGCAAGCTGGACCTCAAGAGCAAGGAAGGCGCCGAAACCGCGCTGCCCGGCTACAAACCCTGGTTTGCCCACAAGGAACGCAAGACCCGCGACACGAAGATCGTCTTCGGCCACTGGGCAGCGCTTGAAGGCAAATGCGACGAGCCCGGGGTGTTCGCCCTCGACACAGGCTGCGTGTGGGGCGGCGCCATGACCCTGATGAACATCGACACCGGCGAGCGTCACAGCTGCCAGTGTGAATCGACCCTTCCCGTTACACTGCCGGCCACTGCCAAGTCCTAGGAGCCCGCCATGAGCGAATTCAAACGTATCCCCCCCGAACAAGCCCAGGCCCTGCGCGAGCAAGGCGCGGTAGTGGTTGATATCCGCGACCAGCCGACCTACGCCGCTGCACACATCACCGGCGCCAAGCACCTGGATAACGTCAACATCGCCGATTTCATCCGTGCCGCCGACCTTGACGCGCCGCTGATCGTGGCCTGCTACCACGGCAACTCCAGCCAGAACGCGGCAGCCTATCTGGTCAGCCAGGGTTTCTCCGACGTCTATAGCCTGGACGGTGGCTTCGAACTGTGGCGTACGACCTATCCGACAGAAATTGCCTCCGGCGATTCGCAATAATTTTTTTCACACCCCGCTACCCCGCATGACGCTTGGCCTAGCGCCGTTTCTGACGAACGGCGCAACCAAACTAATTGCGTATCGCGCCTTGACCTCCCGGATTCCGAACTATCCTTAAGCGCAGGCCATCCGAATCAGGGGAGAGCCGGTACACCGGCGTACGGGTCATCGGTAGCGTTTCAGGATGTTCTGGGGGGAAAACGGCCATTGGCGATCGTCAATGACTGCCAGCATCGACTGATTGATCCGGCGTCGGCTCCACGTATCGAGCGAGGTGACGACGTCATGAGCATTTTTAGCCACTTCCAACAACGCTTCGAGTCCACACGGCAGGAAGAACTCACACTTCAAGAGTATCTCGAGCTGTGCAAACAGGACCGCAGCGCCTACGCGTCCGCCGCCGAACGCCTGCTGCTGGCCATCGGTGAACCGGAACTGGTGGACACCTCCAACAATTCGCGCCTGTCGCGAATCTTCTCCAACAAGGTGATCCGCCGCTACCCGGCCTTTGAAGACTTCCACGGCATGGAAGAGTGCATCGACCAGATCGTGTCCTACTTCCGGCATGCCGCCCAGGGCCTGGAAGAAAAGAAACAGATCCTCTACCTGCTCGGCCCCGTCGGCGGCGGTAAATCGTCCCTGGCCGAAAAGCTCAAACAACTGATCGAGAAGGTGCCCTTCTACGCCATCAAGGGCTCTCCGGTCTTCGAATCACCTTTGGGGCTGTTCAACGCCACGGAAGATGGCGCGATCCTCGAGGAAGACTTCGGCATCCCGCGGCGCTACCTCAACACCATCATGTCGCCCTGGGCCACCAAGCGCCTGGCCGAGTTCGGTGGGGACATCAGCCAGTTCCGCGTGGTGAAGCTCTACCCATCGATCCTCAACCAGATCGGTGTGGCCAAGACCGAACCGGGCGACGAGAACAACCAGGACATTTCGGCACTGGTGGGCAAGGTCGATATCCGCAAGCTCGAGGAATTCCCACAGAACGACGCCGACGCCTACAGCTACTCGGGCGCGCTGTGCCGCGCCAACCAGGGCCTGATGGAATTCGTGGAGATGTTCAAGGCCCCGATCAAGGTACTGCACCCACTGCTCACGGCTACCCAGGAAGGTAACTACAACAGCACCGAAGGCCTGGGCGCGATTCCGTTCACGGGGATCCTGCTGGCCCACTCCAACGAATCGGAATGGCACACCTTCCGCAACAACAAGAACAACGAAGCCTTCATCGACCGCATCTACATCGTCAAGGTGCCGTACTGCCTGCGGGTCAGCGACGAAATCAAGATTTACGACAAACTGCTGTTCAACAGCTCGCTGGCCAAGGCCCACTGCGCCCCCGACACCCTGAAGATGCTGGCCCAGTTCACCGTGCTGTCGCGACTCAAGGAGCCGGAAAACTCGAATATCTATTCGAAAATGCGTGTGTATGACGGCGAAAACCTCAAGGACACCGACCCCAAGGCCAAGTCGATCCAGGAATACCGCGACACCGCCGGTGTAGATGAGGGCATGAACGGCCTGTCGACACGCTTTGCGTTCAAGATCCTGTCCAAGGTTTTCAACTTCGACCCCCACGAGGTCGCCGCCAACCCGGTGCACCTGCTCTACGTGCTGGAACAGCAGATCGAGCAGGAACAATTCCAGGCCGAAACCCGTGAGCGCTACCTGCGCTTCCTCAAGGAGTACCTGGCGCCGCGCTACATCGAGTTCATCGGCAAGGAAATCCAGACCGCGTACCTGGAGTCCTACAGCGAGTACGGCCAGAACATCTTCGACCGCTACGTGCTGTATGCGGACTTCTGGATTCAGGACCAGGAGTACCGCGACCCGGAAACCGGCGAAATCCTCAACCGCGTCGCCCTCAACGAGGAACTGGAAAAGATCGAAAAACCCGCCGGCATCAGCAATCCGAAGGATTTCCGCAACGAAATCGTCAACTTCGTACTGCGCGCCCGCGCCAACAACAACGGCAAGAACCCTACCTGGCTCAGCTACGAGAAGCTGCGGGTGGTCATCGAGAAGAAAATGTTCTCCAACACCGAGGATCTGCTGCCAGTCATCAGCTTCAATGCCAAGGCCAGCAAGGAGGACCAGCAAAAACACAACGATTTCGTTACACGGATGGTCGAGCGCGGCTACACCGACAAACAGGTACGACTGCTTTCCGAGTGGTACCTACGGGTGCGCAAATCGCAGTAAGGCAGCGACGGGCGTGAACTGCCAGGCCACTGGCCTGGCAGCTGACCGCTTGTCTCTAAGCTTCCAGCTCGCGGCTTGAAGCTTGTAACGTGAAGCTGCCCGGAGGGCTCCCCATGAGCTATGTGATCGACCGACGCCTCAATGGCAAGAACAAGAGCACGGTGAACCGCCAGCGGTTCCTGCGGCGTTACCGTGACCACATCAAAAAGGCCGTCGAAGAGGCCGTCAGCCGCCGGTCCATCACCGACATGGAACACGGCGAACAAATCAGCATTCCCGGACGGGACATCGACGAACCGGTGCTGCACCACGGGCGCGGCGGCAAGCAAACCGTCGTGCATCCGGGCAACAAGGAATTCACCACCGGCGAACATATCCAGCGCCCACAGGGCGGTGGCGGCGGCAAAGGCCCGGGCAAGGCCGGCAATTCCGGCGAGGGTATGGACGAATTCGTGTTCCAGATCACCCAGGAGGAATTCCTGGAGTTCATGTTCGAAGACCTGGAACTGCCCAACCTGGTCAAGCGCAACCTGACCGGAACCGACACCTTCAAGACGGTGCGCGCGGGGATCAGCAACGAGGGCAACCCCTCCCGCATCAACATCATCCGCACCCTGCGTTCGGCTCACGCTCGGCGTATCGCCCTGTCGGGCAGCAGCCGCGCCAAACTGAAGGAGGCCAAGGAAGAACTTGCTCGCCTGAAGCGCGAAGAACCGGACAACTTCGGCGATATTCAGGAAATCGAAGCTGAAATCGAGAAGCTCAGCGCGCGCATACATCGCGTACCGTTCCTCGACACCTTCGACTTGAAGTACAACCTGCTGGTCAAGCAGCCCAACCCCAGCTCCAAGGCCGTAATGTTCTGCCTGATGGACGTGTCCGGTTCGATGACCCAGGCCACCAAGGACATAGCCAAGCGCTTCTTTATCCTGTTGTATCTGTTCCTGAAGCGAAACTACGACAAGATCGACGTGGTGTTCATCCGCCATCACACCAGCGCCCGGGAAGTGGACGAAGAGGAGTTCTTCTATTCAAGGGAAACCGGCGGCACCATCGTATCCAGCGCCCTGAAGCTGATGCAGGAGATCATGGCCGAGCGCTACCCGGCCAACGAGTGGAACATCTACGCCGCCCAGGCTTCGGACGGTGACAACTGGAACGACGATTCGCCGATTTGCCGCGACATCCTGATCAACCAGATCATGCCGTTCGTGCAGTACTACACTTACGTCGAAATCACCCCCCGTGAGCATCAGGCCCTGTGGTTCGAATACGAACGCATTGGCGAAGCCTTTGCCGACACATTCGCCCAGCAGCAACTGGTCTCGGCCGGCGATATCTACCCGGTCTTCCGTGAACTCTTCCAGCGCAGGTTAGTGACATGACCGCCAAAAAAGAGAACAAGCGCCAACCCATTTCAACGGGTTCCGAGTGGACCTTTGAATTGATCCAGGCCTATGACCGCGAAATCAGCCGCATTGCGGCGGGTTATGCCCTGGACACCTACCCCAACCAGATCGAAGTGATCACCGCCGAACAGATGATGGACGCCTATGCCTCGGTGGGCATGCCCCTGGGCTACCACCACTGGTCCTACGGCAAACACTTTCTCAGCACCGAGAAATCCTACACCCGGGGCCAAATGGGCCTGGCCTACGAAATCGTCATCAACTCCGACCCGTGCATCGCCTACCTGATGGAAGAAAACACCATCTGCATGCAGGCCCTGGTAGTGGCCCATGCCTGCTATGGGCATAACAGCTTCTTCAAGGGCAACTACCTGTTTCGCACCTGGACCGATGCCAGTTCGATCATCGATTACCTGGTATTCGCCAAGCAGTACATCATGCAGTGCGAGGAGCGCCACGGCATCGACGCGGTGGAGGACCTGCTCGACTCCTGCCATGCCCTGATGAACTACGGCGTCGACCGCTACAAGCGCCCTTATCCTATCTCCGCCGAGGAAGAACGCCTGCGCCAGAAGGAGCGTGAGGAGCATCTGCAAAAGCAGATCAACGACCTGTGGCGCACCATTCCCAAACGCGCCGGCAAAAACAACGACAAGGACAATGCACGCTTCCCCGCCGAACCCCAGGAAAACATCCTGTACTTCCTGGAAAAGCACGCCCCTCTGCTGGAACCATGGCAACGGGAAATCGTGCGCATCGTGCGCAAGATCGCGCAGTACTTTTATCCACAGCGCCAGACCCAGGTCATGAACGAAGGCTGGGCGACGTTCTGGCACTACACGCTGATGAACGACCTGTATGACGAAGGGCTGGTCACCGACGGCTTCATGATGGAGTTCCTGACCTCCCACACCAGCGTGGTGTTCCAGCCCGGCTTCGACAGCCCGTACTACAACGGCATCAATCCCTACGCACTGGGTTTTGCCATGTACCGCGACATCCGGCGCATGTGCGAACACCCCACCGAAGAGGATCGCCGCTGGTTTCCGGAAATCGCCGGCAGCGACTGGCTGTCCACCATCAAATTCGCCATGAGCAGCTTCAAGGACGAGAGTTTTATCCTGCAGTACCTGTCGCCGCAGGTCATCCGCGACCTCAAGTTGTTCAGCATTCTGGATGACGACTTGAAAGATGACCTGGTGGTACCGGCCATCCATGATGAACCGGGCTATCGCACCATCCGCGAAACCCTGGCAGCCCAGTACAACCTGGGCAACCGCGAACCCAACATCCAGATCTACAGCATCGATGTGCGTGGGGACCGCTCACTGACCCTGCGTCACCAGCAGCACGATCGCAAACCGTTGGGCGAATCCACCGAAGAAGTACTCAAACACCTGCATCGGCTATGGGGCTTCGACATCCATCTGGAAACCCTGCAGGGCGAACAGGTGATGAAAACCCATCACGTACCGCCGCGCAGCGATCACAACGACAACGACTACGGCCGCCTGGACCTGGCCGTCGTTCATCTCTGAAACAGCAAAGCCTCCATTGGCCAGGCTCAGGCGGTATCCTGTGCCGCTAATGGAGGCTTTTTCATGAAAATCTACAAAGTCGGCGGTGCGGTGCGGGATCGTCTCTTGGGCATTCCGGTCACCGATATCGACCGCGTGGTGGTCGGCGCGACGGCTGACGAGATGCTGACCAAGGGTTACAAACCGGTTGGCGCTGACTTCCCGGTGTTTCTCGACCCCAAAAACGGCGATGAATATGCCCTCGCCCGCACTGAACGCAAGAGTGGCCGGGGTTATGGCGGCTTTGTGTTCCATGCCAGTCCCGAGGTCACGCTGGAGGAAGACCTGATTCGCCGTGATCTGACCATCAATGCGATGGCGGAGGACGATGACGGCAACCTGACCGATCCTTATCAAGGTCAGCATGATCTTGAAGCTCGTATTTTGCGCCACGTTTCACCGGCATTTGCCGAAGATCCGCTGCGAGTACTGCGCGTTGCACGTTTCGCTGCGCGTTACGCCTCCCTGGGTTTCAGGGTCGCACCGGAAACGCTGGCGTTGATGCGCCAGCTCAGTGAGTCCGGCGAACTTGAAGCCCTGACACCTGAACGCAGCTGGAAGGAAATTTCCCGCGCTCTGATGGAAGATCAGCCACAGGTATTCATCCAGGTACTGCGCGACTGCGGCGCACTGAAAACCTTGATGCCGGAAGTGGACGCCCTGTTCGGTGTACCGCAGCCCGAGGCCCATCACCCTGAAATCGACACCGGCATACACACCTTGAGCGTGCTGGAACAGGCGGCCTTGTACCAACAACCACTGAGCGTACGCTGGGCCTGCCTGTTGCACGACTTGGGCAAAGGCCTGACGCCTGTGGATAAGTTGCCCCGGCACATTGCCCACGAGTTCAAGGGCCTCAAACTGATCAAGGCGGTCAACGAACGTTTCAAGGTGCCGAAAGACTGCCAGGAATTAGCGTTGTTGGTGGGCGAATATCACACTCACGGCCATCGCGCCCTGGAGCTGAAAGCCTCGACATTGCTGGAGTTGTTGCAGAGTTTCGATGTGTACCGTCGCCCGCAGCGCTTTGAAGAATTTGTGGTGGCGTGCGAGATGGACGCCCGGGGCCGCAAAGGTCTGGAGCAAAGAAGTTATCCACAAGCGGATTACTTGCGCGGCGCGGCGAAGGCGGCGCGCGACGTCGCCGTAGCACCGCTGCTGGAGAAAGGCTTCAAAGGCCCGGAACTAGGCGAGGCGCTCAAGCGCGAACGGCTCAAGGCACTGAAAATCTACAAAGAACACCACGCACTGTAGGAGCCCGGCTTGCCGGCGATAGCAACCTCAGGTACGCCATCGCTGGCAAGCCGAGCGTCTACAGGAACGTGTTCGGCGTGAGCGGCTGCCCCTGCCATTCAAATGCGACAGGCGCCAGCACCTGGTCAATCTGCGCATCGCGCCACAGTTCGGCCAGCGTCTTACCGACTTCAGGATGCACGCGCTCGGGCGCCATCAGCGACAGCGGCCAGAGCACAAACGCGTTCTTGAGGATTTCTGCACGGGGCAGAATCAGTCCGTCGAAATTACCCACCAGATCGCCATACAGCAGCACATCGATATCCAGCGGCAACCCTTTACGGTCCGGCGCGTAGCGGCCATTGTCGGTCTCGATGAACTTCAGCCGACGATCCAGCTCCCTCAGTGGCAAGTCGGTATAGGCCGACACCACCAGATTGAAGAACGGGCCACTCTTGATGCCAACCGGCTGGCTTTCGAACACCGCCGAACAGCGCATATCCGTCAAGAAACCGGCCAGCGCATCCAGGCCGGCACGCAGATGCGTCTCGCGCTCGATGTTGCTGCCAAGGCCGAGGTAAACCTGAGTTAGCGGCATCCGCGCTCGATCTCCACGCCCACGCCCTTGGCAGCCGGCACGGCTCCCGGCTTGGTCAATTTGAGGTGCAGCCAGGGGATCTGGAACTCGCTCATCAGCACTTCGGCCAAACGCTCGGCGAAGGTTTCCACCAACTGGAACCGGGACTGCTCGGCAAAGGCCTGGATGCGCACGGATACGCTGGCGTAATCCAGCGCCAGGCTCAGGTCATCGCCGGCCGCCGCCGGACGGTTATCCCAGGCGAAGCTCAGGTCCAGACGCAAGCATTGCCGGATCCCGCGCTCCCAGTCGTAGGCTCCGATCACGGTGTCGACTTCCAGGCCCTCGATAAACACTCTGTCCAAGCACTCTTCTCCGCTGCACGACAAGGGCGCGATGCCCCGTTAGAATCAGGGCACCCTCGCCCGGAATAGTTAGCATGTTTTGGTCACTGGCGATTTTCGCCTACCTGCTTGGCTCGCTCTCCTTCGCCATCGTGCTCAGCCGCCTCACGGGAAATCCCGACCCGCGAATGAGTGGTTCAGGCAATGCCGGCGCCACCAATATGTTGCGCCTGGCGGGCAAAAAGCTCGCCGTACTGACGTTGCTCGGCGATGTTTGCAAAGGCCTTTTGCCCGTGCTGATCGCCAGCCTCGCCGGTCTGCCCCTGCAACAACAGGCCTGGGTGGGCGTGTGCGCCGTCCTGGGCCATCTGTTTCCGCTGTATTTCCGCTTTCGCGGCGGTAAAGGTGTCGCCACGGCAGCTGGCATGCTGCTGGGAATCTACCCACCGGCAGCGTTGCTGGCCGTGCTTGCCTGGCTGCTGACGTTCTACCTGACCCGCACCAGCTCGCTGGCGGCACTGATCGCCACGCCGCTGACCCTGCCGCTGCTCGCCTGGCAGGAACCGGCGGCACTGTTGCCGATGAGCGTGCTGACACTGCTGATCGTGTGGCGCCACCGCGGCAATTTACGCGACCTGCTTGCCGGGCGCGAACGGCATTTTTAAATACCGTCGATGAGCCCGGCTCACCCTGAAACCTACAGCGGCGACAACTGCTCCATCGGCCAACGTGCCTGCACGCTGATCGCCAGGCTTTCGTGCTGGCCGGCCTGCAAGCGCTGGCAGCCCGCATAGGCGATCATCGCGCCGTTATCGGTGCAAAATTCTGGCCGCGCGTAGAACACATCGCCCTTCATGTCGCCGAGCATTTTTTCCAGCGAACTGCGCAAGGCTTTGTTGGCGCTGACGCCACCGGCAATCACCAGGCGCTTCATGCCGGCCTGTTTCAGGGCGCGCTTGCACTTGATGGTCAAAGTCTCCACCACGGCCTGCTGGAACGCCAGCGCGATGTCGCAACGGGCTTGATCACTGTCGTCTCCGGCGCTGACGCTCTGTTGCCAGGTGTTGAGCGCAGAGGTCTTCAGGCCGCTGAAACTGAACATCAGGCCCGGGCGATCGCACATCGGACGCGGGAAGGTGTAGCGGCCCGGCACACCTTTTTCGGCAAGACGGGCGATTTCCGGGCCGCCGGGGTAATTGAGCCCCATCATCTTGGCGGTTTTGTCGAACGCTTCACCGGCAGCATCGTCCAGGGACTCGCCCAACAGGGTGTATTGGCCAATGCCATCCACCTGAACCAGCTGCGTATGACCGCCCGAAACCAACAAAGCGACGAACGGGAACTGCGGCGGAGTTTTTTCCAGCATGGGAGCCAGCAGATGCCCCTCCATGTGGTGCACACCCAACGCCGGAATATCCCAGGCAAATGCCAGGGCCTGGGCGCAGGAAGCCCCGACCAGCAGGGCACCGACCAGTCCCGGGCCAGCGGTATACGCAACCGCGTCGATCTCGGTCGGCGCGCAGCCGGCCTGGTCCAGCACCTGGCGAATCAACGGCAGCATGCGCTTGACGTGATCCCGGCTGGCCAGCTCGGGCACCACGCCGCCGTAGGCGCGGTGCAAATCGATCTGACTGAACAGCGCATCGCCCAACAGCCCGCGTTCACTGTCGTAAAGTGCGACGCCGGTTTCGTCGCAGGAAGTTTCAAGTCCCAGTACTAGCATGGGTTTGCGCCTTGTAGAGGCTGAATTCGAAGGCGCGCATAATAGTCGCCGCTCCCCCTTCCGACCAGCGGTTTTCGATCAGAGGCTTTGCATTCCGGGCAATGAGGGGTTAACATCCGCAACCCTTAAAAACCGACGACCTCAGCCGCGAGTTTTTCGCGACGAGAACGTTGATCCCGGTAATGAAAGAAGGTAGCTCTGGATGCCAGCCGTCAAAGTTAAAGAGAACGAACCCTTCGACGTAGCTCTGCGTCGTTTCAAGCGCTCCTGCGAAAAAGCCGGTGTACTGGCCGAAGTTCGTAGCCGCGAATTTTACGAGAAGCCAACTTCTGAGCGTAAGCGCAAAGCAGCAGCCGCTGTTAAGCGTCACGCCAAGAAAGTTCAGCGCGAACAGCGCCGCGCCGTTCGTCTGTACTAATACACAGACGTTCGTAGCAAGCTTCTGCCAAGCCCGGCCCTCAGCCGGGCTATTGGCATTTGCGGATATCGCTTGATGCTTCACTGTTGACGCCGCACATGCGACCGATACAACCGCTTCACACGTCAGGACTGGCTCTTTTGCCAGCGGTGCACGTCTCTTCTGACGAGCCTAACAAGGCTACTGACGAGCACACCCCCTTTTTACAAACAGCCGACCACGTGGTCGACTGCGCCCATCGAATGAGCTTCCGAGGCCCGCCATTGGCCACGACCGGACGCCAGGGCAACCTTTCTGCACCGAAGGCTGATAGAGACTAACGTCAGTGAATGTTCGGCAGATACACTTCCTGACAGCCCAAGCAGACGATTGATGATCGAGCACTCGACCTGTGCGCTTGAGCACTTCACGAGCCTCATTGACACGCAGTGATGACGAGAACGCCATGGCCGGGCTGATTCCCCAGAGCTTTATTGACGACCTTCTGAACCGCACCGACATCGTCGATGTGGTCAGCTCGCGCCTGCAAATGAAGAAGGCGGGCAAGAACTACACGGCCTGCTGCCCGTTTCACAAGGAAAAGACCCCGTCTTTCAGCGTCAGCCCTGACAAGCAGTTCTACTATTGCTTTGGCTGTGGCGCTGGCGGCAATGCTCTTGGCTTCATCATGGACCACGACAACCTGGACTTCCCCCAGGCGGTCGAGGAGCTGGCCAAAGCCGCCGGCATGGAAATCCCCCGCGAAGAAAGCGGCCGTTCGCACAAACCGCGACAGCCCACCGACTCGCCGCTGTACCCGCTGCTGACGGCCGCCGCCGAATTTTATCGCCAGGCACTCAAAAGCCACCCGCAGCGCAGGGCCGCCGTCGACTACCTGAAAGGTCGCGGCCTCACCGGCGAAATCGCCCGTGACTTCGGCCTCGGCTTCGCCCCGCCGGGCTGGGACAACCTGTACAAACACCTGAGCAGCGACACCCTGCAACAAAAAGCCATGATTGACGCCGGACTGCTGGTGGAAAACGCTGAGACCGGCAAACGCTATGACCGTTTTCGCGACCGGGTGATGTTCCCGATTCGTGACACGCGTGGCCGCATCATCGCCTTTGGCGGCCGGGTGCTGGGCGACGATAAGCCCAAGTACCTGAACTCGCCGGAAACCGCCGTGTTTCACAAAGGCCAGGAACTCTACGGGCTGTTCGAAGCCCGCAAGAACAACCGCAACCTCGATGAAATCATCGTGGTTGAAGGCTATATGGACGTGATCGCTCTCGCCCAACAGGGCTTGCGCAACGCCGTGGCCACGCTGGGCACCGCCACCAGCGAAGAGCATATGAAACGCCTGTTTCGCGTCGTGCCCAGCGTGCTGTTCTGCTTTGACGGGGACCAGGCCGGCCGAAATGCCGCCTGGCGCGCACTCGAAGCCACGCTGTCGAGCCTGCAGGATGGGCGCCGGGCGCGCTTCCTGTTCCTGCCCGAAGGCGAAGACCCGGACACCCTGGTGCGCGCCGAAGGCACCGATGCGTTCCGCGCCCGTATCAACCAGCATGCGCAGCCGCTGGCGGATTATTTCTTTCAGCAACTGACCGAAGAAGCCGATCCGCGCTCCCTCGAAGGCAAGGCCCATATGGCCACTCTCGCCGCCCCGCTGATCGACAAGGTACCCGGCGCCAACCTGCGCACCCTGATGCGCCAGCGCTTGCTGGAAATCACCGGGTTGAGTGGCGAAGCCGTCAGCCAACTGGTACACAACGCGCCGCAAGAGGCGCCACCGGCCTACGACCCCGGCATGGACTACGACGCCATGCCGGACTATTCGGATTTCCATCAACCGCAGGAGGCCTACGCGCCCCAGCAGGAATGGACACCGAAAAAACCCGGCGCCGGCGGCAAGAAGTGGGACAAGAAGCCCTGGAGCAAGAACGGCAAGCGCGGCGATCGTGACGAGGCCTACGCCCCGCGCACACCGGTTGCCGTGGAGGCGCCGATGCTGATCGCCCTGCGCACGCTCATCCATCACCCGCAGCTGGCGGGCAAGGTCGAGAGCGCCGACCACTTTGCCAACGAGAGCAATACCTATGCCCAGGTGCTGATCGCCCTGATCGAGGCCGTGCAGAAAAATCCTGGGCTAAACTCAATTCAGCTGATGGCCCGCTGGCACGGCACGGAGCAAGGTCGCTTGCTGAAAGCGCTCGCGGAAAAGGAGTGGCTAATTGACGGCGACAACCTTGAACAACAGTTTTTAGACACCATTACTAGGTTATCCGAGGGCCAGCATACGCAGACTCTCGAAGAACTCATCAAGAGAGCCAGGCAGCCGGGATTGACGGCTGAAGAGCAAATTCAGATAGCAAAGCAGATGCGGGACCTCTTAAAACAGAATGTTTCCGCATCAAACCCGACCTCAGCTGGCGTGTGAGGTCATAGCTCGGGTATAATCCTCGGCTTGTTTTTTGCCCGCCAAGACCTTCAGTGGATAGGGTGTTATGTCCGGAAAAGCGCAACAGCAGTCTCGTATCAAAGAGTTGATCACCCTGGGCCGTGAGCAGAAGTATCTGACTTACGCCGAGGTCAACGATCACCTGCCTGAGGATATTTCAGATCCAGAGCAGGTGGAAGACATCATCCGCATGATTAACGACATGGGGATCCCCGTACACGAGAGTGCTCCGGATGCGGACGCCCTTATGTTGGCCGACGCCGATACCGACGAGGCAGCCGCTGAAGAAGCCGCTGCAGCGCTGGCCGCGGTGGAGACCGACATCGGTCGCACGACTGACCCTGTGCGCATGTATATGCGTGAAATGGGTACCGTCGAGCTGCTGACACGTGAAGGCGAAATCGAAATCGCCAAGCGTATCGAAGAGGGTATCCGTGAAGTGATGGGCGCAATCGCGCACTTCCCTGGCACGGTTGACCACATTCTCTCCGAGTACAACCGCGTAACCACCGAAGGTGGCCGCCTGTCCGACGTCCTGAGCGGTTACATCGACCCGGACGACGGCATTGCACCGCCTGCTGCGGAAGTACCGCCGCCGGTCGATGCCAAGGTCGCGAAAGCAGACGACGATTCCGACGACGACGACGCTGAAAGCAGCGGCGATGACGAGGAAGAAGTTGAAAGCGGTCCGGACCCGATCATTGCAGCCCAGCGTTTCGGTGCGGTTTCCGATCAGATGGAAATCACCCGCAAGGCTCTGAAGAAGCACGGTCGCACCAACAAGCAGGCGATTGCCGAGCTGTTGGCCCTGGCCGAGTTGTTCATGCCGATCAAGCTGGTACCGAAGCAGTTCGAAGGCCTGGTTGAACGTGTTCGCAGCGCCCTTGATCGCCTGCGTGCACAAGAGCGTGCGATCATGCAGCTCTGCGTTCGTGATGCACGCATGCCGCGTGCCGACTTCCTGCGCCAGTTCCCGGGCAACGAAGTGGACGAAAGCTGGACCGACGCACTGGCCAAAGGCAAGGCGAAATACGCCGAAGCCATTGGTCGCCTGCAGCCGGACATCATCCGTTGCCAGCAGAAGCTGACCGCACTCGAGGCCGAAACCGGCCTGACGATCATCGAGATCAAGGACATCAACCGTCGCATGTCGATCGGTGAGGCCAAGGCCCGCCGCGCGAAGAAAGAGATGGTCGAAGCGAACTTGCGTCTGGTGATCTCCATCGCCAAGAAGTACACCAACCGTGGCCTGCAATTCCTTGACCTGATCCAGGAAGGCAACATCGGCTTGATGAAAGCGGTGGACAAGTTCGAATACCGTCGCGGCTACAAGTTCTCGACCTATGCCACCTGGTGGATCCGTCAGGCGATCACTCGCTCGATCGCCGACCAGGCCCGCACCATCCGTATTCCGGTGCACATGATCGAGACCATCAACAAGCTCAACCGTATTTCCCGGCAGATGCTGCAGGAAATGGGCCGTGAACCGACCCCGGAAGAGCTGGGCGAACGCATGGAAATGCCTGAGGACAAGATCCGCAAGGTACTGAAGATCGCCAAAGAGCCGATCTCCATGGAAACCCCGATCGGTGATGACGAAGACTCCCATCTGGGTGACTTCATCGAAGACTCGACCATGCAGTCGCCAATCGATGTCGCCACCGTTGAGAGCCTGAAAGAAGCGACTCGCGACGTACTGTCCGGCCTCACCGCCCGTGAAGCCAAGGTACTGCGCATGCGTTTCGGCATCGACATGAATACCGACCACACTCTCGAGGAAGTCGGTAAGCAGTTTGACGTGACCCGCGAGCGGATCCGTCAGATCGAAGCCAAGGCGCTGCGCAAGTTGCGCCACCCGACGCGAAGCGAGCACTTGCGCTCCTTCCTCGACGAGTGATACCAGAACCCCCGGCCCAGGCCGGGGGTTTTGCTTTGTGCAATCAGTTATCACAGATTAACTGCCTTGCATCCCTCCTCCCCGGCAATGCCCGTCTACACTCGAAACATTCCCCGTGCCATAACGAGACCGTTATGCCCAGATTGCCGACTGTGTTACTGCTGTCGCTGCTGACCTGGACCGCAACGGCTGGCGCGTTGACTCTTACTGATGATGAGCGTGGCTGGCTGGCGGACCATCAGGAGCTGCGCCTGGGGGTGGACGCCTCATGGCCACCCTTCGAATACCGCGACGAGAATGGCCGCTATCAGGGTCTGGCCGCCGACTATGTGCGCCTGATCCAGGACCGCCTGGGCGTGCGGATCAAACTGATCGAGCCGGCGAACTGGAGCGCCGTGCTGGAGCAGGCCCACAACAATCAGCTCGACCTGTTGCCCGGCATCATGTCCACGCCGGAGCGTCAAAGTTTCCTGGCCTTCACGCGCCCCTACCTCGACTTCCCCATTGTGATCCTCGCCCATGAAGGCGGTGCACAACCGCGCAACCTCAAGGACCTGTACGGGCTGAAAATCGCGGTGGTGGAAAATTACGCGCCCCACGAATTGCTGCGCACCCACCACCCCGACCTCAACCTGGTCGCCATGCCCAATGTCAGCTCGACCCTGCAAGCCTTGGCCACCGATGAGGTGGACGCCGTGGTCGGCGATCTCGCGTCCAGCGTGTGGAGCCTGCGCCAACTCAAGCTCGATGGGCTCTACGTCAGCGGCGAAACGCCTTACCGCTATCAACTGGCGATGGGCGTACCCCGCGACGACAAAATGCTGGTGGGCATTCTGGACAAAGTGCTCGCCGACCTCACTCCGGACGAAACCGAGGCCATCCAGCAACACTGGGTCGGCAGCTTCACCGATCACCGCACCTTCTGGACCGATCTGCTGCTTTACGGCCTACCAGCGGTTTTGCTATTGAGCACCGTGTTGGCCATCGTGATTCGGATCAATCGTCGCCTCAGCTCGGAAATTTCCCGCAGGGTCGCCCTGGAGCAGGAGCTGCGCAGCAGCGAATACCACTATCGCGGCCTGGTGGAGAGCCTGTCCGCCATTGCCTGGGAAGCGAGCGTTGTCGATTTCACCTACAGCTATGTGTCGCCCCATGCCGAGGAACTGCTGGGTTATCCCCGCGCGCACTGGCTGATCCCTGGCTTCTGGCGCAACATTATTCACCCCGCCGACCTGACCCGCGCCGAAGCCTATTGCTACCGCGAAACCCGCGCCAACCGCGACCACAGCCTCGATTACCGAGTGATCACCGCCGATGGGCGCTGCCTGTGGGTGCGGGACATTGTCAGCCTGATCGAACACGGCCATGAGCCCGTGCTGCGCGGCCTGATGATCGACATCAGCGAGGCCAAGCGCACCGAGGAAGCCCTGCAACTGTCCGAGCAGAAGTTCGCCTCGGTGTTCCAGCAATGCCCGGACATTCTGGTGATCGCACGCTTGTCCGACGGCTGCCTGCTGGAGGTCAACAAAGCCTTCGAAGACCAGATCGGCCTGAGGGCAGTGGACGTGGTGGGCAAAACCGCCACCGAACTGAATATCTGGGGCATCCAGGGCGTCGGCCCGGGCCTGTTGCAACGGCTCCAGACCACCAGCATTCGCAATCTGGAAATGCCCTTCCTGCGCAGCAACGGCCAGGCGTTCACCGGCCTGATCTCCGCCGAACCGTTCCAGCTCGATACCGTCGAAGCCATTGTCGTGGTGGTGCGCGACATCACCCAACTGAAGGAAACCCAGCAGTTGCTGCAAACGTCGGAAGAGAAATTCGCCAAAGCCTTCCACGCTTCGCCCGACGGCTTGCTGCTGAGCCGCCAGCGCGATGGTTTGCTGATTGAGGTGAACGAAGGGTTCAGTCGCCTGACCGGCTTCACCAGCGCCACCTCTCTCGACCAGTCGACCCTCGACCTGGGCATCTGGGTCGACCTCAACGAACGCAAGCACATGCTGGAATTGCTGCAACGCGACGGTTTCGTGCGTGACTTCACCTGCCATATTCGCCGCGCCGACGGCCTGATTCGCCTGTGCGAGCTGTCCAGCCGCCCATTACCCATCGGTGATGACGACTGCATGCTGACCATCGCTCGGGACATTACCGATCGCCAGCTGATGCAGGAAAAGCTGCAACAGGCCGCCACCGTGTTCGAGAGCACCGCCGAAGGTGTATTGATCACCGACACGCGCCAGAAGATCAGCGCCGTCAACCGTGCGTTCACCGAGATCACCGGCTACAGCGAGCTCGAAGCGCTCGGCCAGACCCCGCGCCTGCTCGCCTCCGGCCTGCATGACAGCGCCTTCTACGCGGCGATGTGGCACCAGCTGACCGCCCAGGGCCACTGGCAGGGCGAGATTTCCAACCGTCGCAAGAACGGCGAGCTGTACCCCAGTTGGCTGACCATCAGTGCCGTGCGCAACCGCGAGCAGTCGATCACGCACTTCGTTGCGGTGTTCGCCGACATCTCCAGCCTCAAGCTGGCCCAGGCGCGTCTCGACTACCAGGCGCACCACGACCCACTGACCGGCCTGCCCAACCGCACCTTGTTCGAAAGCCGGCTGCAGGCGGCGCTCAACGGTCATCAGGAAACCGGCAAGCAGGGCGCGGTGCTGTTTCTCGACCTGGACCGTTTCAAACACATCAACGACAGCCTCGGCCACCCCATCGGCGACCTGCTGCTCAAGGACATCGCCGTTCGCCTCAAGGAGCAACTGCGCGACATCGACACCGTGGCCCGCCTGGGCGGCGACGAGTTCATCATCCTGCTGCCCGGCCTGCAACACGCCAGCGATGCGGAACACCTGGCCAACAAGCTGCTGGCTTGCTTCACCCCGCCGTTCCAGGCCGGTGAGCATGAGTTTTTCATCAGCGCCAGCATCGGCACCAGCCTGTATCCCCAGGACGGTACGGACGTGGCGACCCTGGTCAAGAACGCCGACGCAGCGATGTACCGCTCCAAGGCCAAGGGCCGCAACCGCGTCGAAAGCTACACCTGCGACCTCACCGCCCAGGCCAACGAACGCGTGGCCCTGGAGCACGAACTGCGCCGCGCCATCGAGCGTGACGAACTGTCCCTGTACTACCAGCCCAAACGCAGCCTGATGACCCAGGAACTGATCGGCGCCGAAGCACTGATTCGCTGGCGGCACCCCACCTTCGGTGACGTGCCGCCCGAGCATTTCATTGCCCTGGCCGAAGAGAACGGCATGATCCTGCAAATTGGCGACTGGGTCCTGGAGCAGGCCTGCCGACAGATGCACATCTGGCAACGTACCTTCGACGACTTCGGCCCCCTGTCGGTCAACCTCGCCGGCGCCCAGCTGCGGCATCCCAACCTGCTGTCACGCATCAAACAGCTGCTGCACGACTACCGCCTGGACCCCGGGTGCCTGCAACTGGAAATCACCGAAAATTTCATCATGAGCCAAGCCGAAGAAGCACTGGAGGTCCTGCACCAGCTCAAACGCCTGGGCGTGCAACTGGCAATCGATGACTTCGGTACGGGTTATTCATCCCTCAGCTACCTCAAGCGCCTGCCGCTGGACTACCTGAAAATCGATCAATCCTTCGTCCGCGGCCTGCCCGACGATCCCCACGACGCCGCGATCGTGCGCGCCATCATCGCCCTGGGCCACAGCATGCAATTCACCATCATCGCCGAAGGCGTGGAAACCCCCGCCCAGCAAGCCTTCCTTGCCGCCGAGGGCTGCGAACAGATGCAAGGCTTCATCGTCAGCCTGCCCTTGCCGCCCGAGCGCTTCGCCGCCACCTTCCTTCGCACGCACCTCGAGGATTTTTCGGATAGCACAGCAGAGAAACCGTCGCTATAATCCGCGACCTGTTACAGGGCCTATAGCTCAGTTGGTCAGAGCAGAGGACTCATAATCCTTTGGTCCACGGTTCAAGTCCGTGTGGGCCCACCAACTCCAAAGCCGCGCATTGCGCGGCTTTCGCGTTTCTGGTTGATCCAGGTGCGGTGCTGCTTCGCCAGCCGCCTAGGAGCAACCTCTCATGACTACTCTCGTCAAAACCTCTTCCGGCACTTAGAAGGCGTTTGTTCGCAAAAATGGCTGACCCACTGTCGCCAAAACCTTCCGCACAAAGCGTGATGCGGAGGACTGGTCGAGGCGAACCGAAGAAGAAATGGTACGTGGCGTGTACATCCGGCGTAGTGGCTCGGAGAAAATGACATTAGGGGCTGCACTTAAGTGCTACCTGAGCGACATAACGTCCACCAAGGAGCCCACCATTCGTGGAATCGACGGTGCTGCCTCTCCGGTTACCAAAGGGGCTTAACCGACAGTCCACACGCCGCAACATGCAGTCAGGGCAAATAGTCACCGCTGGACGACTGAACCACCTTGCGGCGGGTAACACAGCCTGGAACCCCGCGTACCGACAGCACGTCATGCAGAATATGGGCAAAAACTGGGGCAATGCGACAGGGGGAAAAGTGAACCGCTAGGCCTTGAATCAAAGTTCATCAGACCTCGCTTTGGCGAGGTCTTTTTTTGAGCACCTTCAACAAGCGGATGACGGGTCAAGGGGTTGGTGCGGCCCGCAGAAGCGAAGCGACGAGGACCCGGCCCCTTGATGCGGCAGAAGCGACCCATGCTCACCGCACGGGTGTAGGGGATCAAGGCCGGAGGCCTCCCCTGCACCCTTGACGACAGAGGGCGACTCGCTCCCTTCCCGCTTGCGGGAAGGGCGGGGGGATGGGATACAAAAGAACGTTAACCTATTGAATTTAACTACCTAACGGCAAAAAACAAGACAGTTTCAGCGTGTACGCAGCGATGGTATTTGCGTACACAAACGTTCAAGACCGGACGGTCACTTGGTCCGATAAATCCTTCGAAACCAAGTCTTACCTTTGTAAAGACGTTTACAGATCTTGATGGACAGAATGCCTACCAGCACCAGTACGACCCCAAACACAATCCAGAGGAATGTCGAATTGGTGGAGAGGTGATCATGAACGAGCTTCGCCGCATACCAACCTGCCGCCACTGAAACGACAATGAAAAAGATGGTGATTGTCCCTGGCGTGCCGTAGGCAATTTCCGCATGACAGCCTCTACAAACTGAGGCGCCCCACGGGACGTCGTTCATGCAATGTGGGCAACTGACGGTTTGATTGGTTTGCACCGGTTCACTCCTTTGAAAAGCTTCCTTGAAGAACCGCTAGTCTAACGGATGTTCTCCCCAGCGAGTCATCAGGGGACACGCAGACACGGATCAGAAATCCAAACGATTGGAATGTTTGAACATCAGCCTCGAAGCTCCGCGCCCTGCTTGGGCAACCCCTTCGGTTGCATCCCGTGTCCGAACTTGCCGGACTGGCTGCGGGGCAGGCACGGCGGGCGGAGCCCTTGACCTACCCCTGGCGATAGGCTGAGCGCTTCCTGTGGCGTCAAGGGTACAGCTACGCCCGGCATCCTCGCCCGTTCGGTGCTCGCCTTCGGCTCCGCTCCGCATGCGGCCTCCGGTGCCGCCATTGACACCACATCCAGCAAGAACCTTGGCATTTTGGCTAATGCACGATTTCATGTATACCAAGGCTTCCATCAAGATCCTGTTGTCTGGTCAACGTGCGCAGCCTGAGGGTCGTCAACTTCAATTCCTTTGTGCATGAACAAAGTTTCTCAAGCTCGTCAGGGACAGGTATGACCTTCGAAAATCAAAACGCAGCCAAACAGCAAGGCAAAGTTGCCCCCTCAACCAGTGACGATCGGCCAGACACAGAGCTGCTCACCGAGTCCGAACGGAGTGAGCGGATAAAAGCTGTGAGCTTTGCCACTGCGTCACTAATCCAGTCGGGATTTGAAGTCACCGAAGCAATGCAGCTTCTAGGCGAGCGCTACATCAATGGTGAGATTGAATTGGATGAGTTCGTAGCAAACGCGATGAAATAAAGCCCACCAGCCGACCTGAGCGGTCTTTCCGTAGGGTTTGGCCACGGTCGGCAGAGAGCCACTCGACGCCACAAGCCCGGCGAAACAACGACTCCGGAGCTGTCGGCTCAAATCAGGGGTTGTCATGATGGGGCGTCGATGAGACGTTTGGGCTTGAGGAGAATCGCGTCATCCAACACCTCGACATCCAAATCGTCCCCAAGGGCTAAGCCCATTTTTGCGAGTAGTTCCAACGGCAACTCGACGATGACGTCGCCACTTCCATCAGCAGTACCCTGACATTTCACGGTCCAACGTTCGCTCTCGCACATAACCGCACAACCTTCGAATCATCGTTGGACGAGTTCTATCATGCTCCTGCTGTAGCAACCAACTTCATTCAAGCCCCTCAAGGAAGGCCGTCAGGCTGAGCAGGTGCAGTCGGTCACCAACTGCAATGCAAGCGGGGTCATGCCTGAAAAGCAGTGAAGCACTAGTGCAGGATAGGCAGATCGCCGGTTAATAGACGCCCAAAGCTTGTTCATGAACAAGGATTCAGCGCATGGAGATCTAGTGCAGGATAGGCAAAACGCCGTAACTTCGTCATACAGACGCATTTTTGAAGTGAGTGAGCAAAACCGCTGCCTCATTAGCGTCGAGAATTTCGTCATGTCGAAAAAACACACTATGAAGGCGCTATTGAGGGCTAAAGCAGGATGGGCAAACCGCCGGGTTGTTACCGGGGCAATTTACTGGACGTTGACGTAAGAGACCGCATAGTGTGGGTATGGCGCTATGATACTAGTGGCTTGCCCAGCACATGTTGCTCGAATCACATAGGCAGGCAGTAGATCTTGATGCTTGAGCCTGCTTTGTTCAAAACAAAGGATCGTGTTTCTATGACAATTGATGCCCCTGCACCTGGCCCGGCCATAGAACAGCCACCGCCACCTCCTCTCCCGCCGCCGCTACCACCCATTCCCCCAGCCCCACTGGCGGACAGTTTCAGAGGGCTACAGGCATACCTCCCACCAGGCGCTCCAGAGTGGCTGCCGCTTAATCCCGATGCATACCAAGTCATTAATGGCGCCGACCCTGCTGACAGCTCACAGATTCGCTCTAATAGGTCATTGCTAGGAGATATGTTCTCATCGGCTCTCCAAGTGCCGAACCTCGGTTTTTTTGCTGGAAGCGGTACATCACTTGGCGCTGTCGGTGGCCCGAGCATGTGGCAGCTATGGCAAGAAGCGATGTGCTTACCCGGAACTAGCGACCTAACAGCAGCGGCTTCTCACGTAGCAGATGCCGTCCGTTACGTCGAACGTGCCAACCCGAACATTGAGCACTTTCTGTCACAATGCGATGCCTATCTCTCTTTTAACGAAGACGGCACAGTTCGAGCGTTTCTAGCGAATGTAAAAGCTATTATCTTGAGGGCTTGTTCCGGATTCCTAAGCTCGCCAAACTCTGACATCTCTGCTTATCGCAACCTGCTACAAAAACTTGCCAGGCGCAGGGTGCGCGATCCTCGATTGAGGGTTTTCACGACCAACTATGACATGTGTTTTGAAACGGCCGCTTCAGACCTAGGCATGGTCGCGATCGACGGATTTTCATATACCCGCAAACGGCGGTTCGATGGAAAGCACTTCACTTATGACATCGTGCGTCGAGAAGCGGACAGCCACGAGTTCGCCGAAGGAATTTTCCATTTACTCAAGCTACACGGTTCAGTGAGTTGGAGCCGAGAAGGGAACGAGATCTACGAGCATGCTACCCCCGATGCCACAAATGCATGCTTAATCTACCCTGCAAAAGGCAAGTATCAGCAGACATTCCTGCAGCCACACTTGGAGCTCCTTTCCCGCTTTCTTGAGTTCCTACGTCAGTCAAACGGTTGCTTAGTTGTCGCAGGTTTTGGCTTCAACGATGACCACCTTTCTGAGCCGATCTACTCGGCAATTCAATCCAACCCTAGCCTGAAGCTAATCCTGTGTGACTTCCAATGCATCAACCATGTGCACAACCGAGGATTTCACGGTTCAAGCCCCTATTGGGGAAAGTTCCACGATTTGGCCCTACAAGGATTCGATGTCCATTTCATCAGCGGCTCGTTCAGCGATACGGTCAGCCACATACCACACCTACGTACCGCGTCGCCGGCAGAGCAATTAGCCAACGCAGTTAAACGTACAGTGGCGAGGTAAGCTCATGTCACCAGATGGCATTCTCAATAGCGCCCTTAAGATAGGCGTGGTGTCCAGCGTAGGTGCTCAGCTAATCAAAACAAACCTGGCCCACGCTGGCGAAGTGAGCGGTAGGTACCTCGGCTCCAATCGATACGGCAAAGGCGAGGTCGGTGAGCTAGTGCTGATCGAAGGCCAGCAAGCTGTGCTCTTGGGCCGAATCACTGAGATCAGCCTCCCAGATCGCGACCGTAGTGAGATATCTCAAGATTTTGCTGGGACGAGTCAAATTGACGCAATCGGCTTCATCCGACTGCTCGGTTCAGTAGACCTACATACATTGAAAGTCACAGCCGGCGTTAGCTCATACCCGCGCCTTGGAGATCGGGTGTACTCGGCACCTGGATCCTTTATTTCACAGATCCCTCTACTTACCTCTACGGGCATTGATGGTGAACCACCCCGCGTTTCGCTGGATTTAGGACACGTGTCAGGGGATGGTGGTTTTCCGATTGCTGTGACCCCGGAAAAATTATTTGGACGCCATTGCGCGATTCTTGGATCGACCGGCGGGGGCAAAAGCTGGACAACCTCCAAGCTTATCGAAGAGTGCCGCAGGTACAGCTGCAAAATTGTGCTTATTGATGCGACAGGGGAATATCGGTCTCAGACGGGGCCGGACACCGCCCACCATCACCTAGGTACACCTCTCCACCGTGCAGCAGGATCGACTGAGGTATCTATTCCTCCGACCAGCTTTAGCGAAACTGATTTTCTTGCTCTGTTTCAGCCCTCGGGCAAAACACAAGGGCCGAAACTGCGGGATGCGATCAAAAGCCTGCGTCTTGCGCAATTGGCTCCTGATTTATTTCCAGAAGGCATTGTTCGCAAACTCGACCAGCCGAGGGTGACATTCAGGGAAGCGATGAATCGCGGCAATAATGCCAACCTAGTAGGAAGTCCCAGTCAACCATTTGATCCCAGCCTACTCGTGCGTCAAATCATAGAGGAGTGTTGTCATCCAACCGGTTATGGGAATGACATGAATAAGTGGGGAGGTGCCAGTAACGAACTCTCTTATTGCTCATCGCTTATGACCAGAATACTGAGCGTAATGGAATCAACATCCCTAAGTAGCATCTTTCGCCCGGCAGAGGGGCTGCCTAGTCTAGTAGAAAAATTCGACGAGTTCTTCGCTGATGACAGGCGCCTGCTCCGAATTTGCCTGAGCTCAGTGGGATACGAGTTTAATGCTAGAGAAGTCATCGCCAATGCTATTGGACGGCTCTTACTACAACGTGCACGCAGCGAGACCTTCAGACAGCGACCGCTGATTGTGATTCTGGACGAGGCGCATAATTTCCTTGGGAAAACGCTAGGCTCCGAGGACGACGTTCAACATCTGGATGCGTTTGAATTAATAGCCAAAGAAGGGCGCAAATATGGGCTAAACATCTGCCTGGCGACACAAAGGCCACGCGACATCACCGAAGGTGTGCTAAGCCAGATGGGCACCCTCCTCGTCCATAGGCTGACGAATGACCGCGACCGAGAGGTTGTAGAGCGTGCATGCGGTGAAATTGATCGGTCTGCAGCGGCCTTTCTTCCGAACCTGAAGCAAGGTGAAGTAGCCATGGTAGGTGTGGATTTTCCTATTCCGGTAACCATCCAAATCGCTCGTCCCAATCAGCCGCCTATTTCTGACGGGCCAAGTTTTCAAGACCTCTGGTAGCTAGGTGATTTCCCGAACGAATACCTTTTTAGAACAATTGCGTAGCGTGTTGCATGATTGCCTTCACAACGTAATTCATAGGTACCTACCGAAATAACGTGCTTACCTCTCCCCAGAGAGGTGAGCGATTTGAGGTGGGCATAAAATGCAGGTCTCCGCCAAATCGTCGAAATCTACCTCCGTACGCCACCAGAGCGATCTAGAAAGCTACACGGTCCTCTCGCCGCCGGCCCTCGTCACCCTGTCACCGTGCAGATCTGAGATCTGATTGCGAAAGAACTGCAATACTATCGTGCCATTACGCTAAATTTCGGTAATATTCAGATAACAAGGGATTTCGGTAAAAGGTTAAAAATGGACTTTCCCCATATCATCGCCCAAGCCAAGACCACCGCGGGCGGGCTTATACCGGCCGCATTCTTGGTTGCTCAGTTCAAGTCGTCGTGGTCCGAAGGTCATATCGGCGACCTACTCGTGCATTTCGTGGCTTACCGGCAATCAGACGAGCACGCTTACTGTCCTTCGGAAGGATCGACGGCACCACGTGAAGCAGCAGGACGCGCACATCCTGCGGTCCGTCTACGCAGGGTTTTTATATGACCATAAATTATGGGCAAATGACTTCCAATGCATTGTGGGGATGTGAATTTACCGAAATCCTTAATTCAACAGAGATGCAGTTCGTCAGGCTTTGCCATGTCCATGTGTCGGAGATATCGCAAATCTCAAAGATGCTTGCCATTTCTGTGGTCGACACTTCATGGATGGTAGACCTAGATGAGGGCGCCAGAGAGGCCTACGAATTTACCGTCCAAGAAACCGCAGCCTTACTTGTTCAAATTTTTAACGCAGCAGAAAAAGCCGGTACTATTGTAGACGATTTTGGCGAACTCATGGTGTCTATGGGGGCGGCTAAGTCCTTGGAAGTACTATTTAGCCATACGCTAATCCCAATTGCTGAACTCTGGAAGCCCCAAGCAAAGCAAAACGAAGGATTTGATTTCCATAGTGTTTGCAGTGCTGATCACCTGAACTTTGGCGAAGCAAAATATTCTTCAAACAGCACCACCTACGGTATAGCCTTAGATCAAGCAAGCGATTTTTTATCTACAAAAAAGCACAAGCGAGATTGGGTGCACCTGACAAGCCTAGCCTCTCCTGCAAGCATTAAGAATCTGAACAACAATCTTCACGGCGTTGTTGCAGCATTTTCAATACATGCAAAGGATCATCTGACAATATACAAAAACGCGCTGCAAAGGGCGGCTGAGTTTGCCAAAGAGAAAAACGTAAGTCTGGTGGGAGTAACCCATGAAGGTTAGAAGAATTAGAGACAGTGCTGACCCGCATGGAGATCTAGCCAACGTTTTTGATGAAATTCATCGGCACGGTCCTTTTAGCTCAGATATTCTCGAAACGCTGACCTGCTTTCGTATATTTCACCCTACAGCATTCGCCAAGCTGGAAGAAAAAATAATTTCTGCACTAGGCTTATTTTACAAAATATCAAACCCAGATAATCTTTATTCGCTCCTTTTGAGCTCTATTGGAGAGGCGCATAAGAACGCATACGGAAAATATCTCACCCCAGTTCAAGCAAGCGTAAGACGCGCAGTTGACAATAAACAATTTATATCAATCTCCGCTCCAACCAGTGCAGGAAAATCATACTCAATTCGAGATTTTATTGCAGAGCAGGAAGGCGACGCCGTCGTTGTCGTCCCTTCTCGAGCCTTAATCGCGGAGTACATCAACACTATGAAGGAGCGGTTTCATGGTGTTAAAGGGGTAATGATCACACCTTTCATCGACGTAATCTTTACTAGTAGAAATCTAAGGAGAATATTTGTCCTTACGCCTGAGAGAGCGAGGGACCTTTTTATCTCAGAAAACAAACTTGATGTTAGGGTTTTCTTTTTCGATGAAGCACATGTCTCCGAAGATCGCTCCCGCGGGATAGTTTTTGACGTATTGGTCAGACGTATTCAAAAAGCATTCCCCAACGCCAAACTTATTTTTGCACATCCTTTTGTTGACAACCCAGACGCACAATTCAAAAAGCATGGAATATCCTTAGATAGCGGCTATGCCAGATCCTACACGCATGGCACGGTAGGAAAGATCTGTGTTTTTCAGCATAAAAACGGCCGTGACTACATATTTTCACCATTCGACGAAAATGGCCACAGAATCAGAGAGTGCGTAGAGTTTGAAGGCGGATTCAATAATTTTGCCTTTAATGGCGAACACTCGATACTTATATATGTATCCAAGGCATCCATTTACAACGGAACATTCATCGAAGGATATGAAGAATACATAGATAATTTTCCACCAATATTAGACTCTAAAGCTCAAGAAATAATAGATTCAGTTCAAAACCTACTTGGAGCCAATCAAGAGGACCACCGTTCAAGAATGGTTGATCTTCTAAAAAAAGGTGTTGTAATTCATCACGGATCTGTCCCCTTGGAGGTCAGATTCATGGTCGAAAATTTCATTCGATCTGGATTTGCAAAAATTTGCTTTGCAACAAGCACTTTAGCTCAAGGTGTTAACATGCCTTTTGATATTGTATGGCTTGATAACATGCGCTTTCAAGGCGAGGGAGATGGAGAAAAATCTTTATCTTTCAAAAACCTTATAGGGAGAGCCGGAAGGCTTTCGGACAAAGAAAAATTTGACTATGGGTATGTATTCACAAAGAACCCAGAGCTATTTATTGAGCGGGTCAACCAAAATTTCAGGCTAAATGAAAAATCTGTTATTGACGTGCCATACGATCAAAGCGATGATGCCGCCGAGCTTCTCGACGCGATAAAAGATGGTACTTTTGATGACGAACTACATTTACCAAAATCCAAAATTGAGCGTCTTTCCTCCGCAGTAGTTCTCGATGCAGTAGCGAAAATACTTGATACCCTTTACAGCCCAGGCATATCCCTTAAAGAAGCTCTGCACGGCAAAGCCAATCAGGAAAAACGAGCAAGGCTATATGAGTATTTTCTAACAATATTTGAAGGTGCTTTAGGCCGAACTTTGTTCACAGGTGAGTTAGCGGTATTCAAAAGTGCTATAAGCATAATGCTTCAAACATTTCTGGGAAGGTCTTTTAAAGAAATTGTAGGAATTCGCTATAGCTTCATTTCTCGTCGCAGCGATGGAAAAAAAGGAGATGCTGAGTTCTCACAACCTGCAAACCAGTTACCGGATAGCAGCTTAAAAAAAACATACTCAATATACGAGAAGGGAACTCCCGCCAGAAATGTCAGTTATGATGCTATCGTTTTCGATACATATGACTACTTAGATCAGGTTGTTTCATTTTCGCTATCAGATGTTTTTGCTGCTGCGTTTAAAATTTATAGAAATATAAGATCCGATAGCCGCGCTGATAAGATGATCGAACTCTTGCGATTCGGCACCAATGACGCAATGCATATGTTATTGATGCGCTATGGTTTCCCCCCCGAAGAAGTAGCAGAGATAACCCCATACATACGGAGCATTTCAGAGTCTGACATTGCCTTTAAAGGCACGATACATGAAGCGCCTATGTATATTAGAAATATGGTAGAGTGGTACCTTCCATAGGTAATACAATAAAATTAAAGCGTGCTGTCGCATGCCTTTTCTCATAGAGAAGCTTACTAACATTTTCTTATCAGCACAGCCATCAGGACATCTAGAAGCAATCTGAAAGAAAGTCAGGGTTGAGTCGTATCTACTTCTTCTGAGGCTGGCTGCTCCTGCGGACGCCACCCGCGAACTCGTTTTCGTGGCAACAGCTGGTAGGGTGGCTAGTCTTACATTTGAGAGCGTCCCTGGTCACCATGCTCTTCTGGTTACGAAGCACTCAACTGGCGAAATCGAACCTTCACTTGGAGATAAAATTCGGTACGTTGACAGTACAATGCCCAGCTTCTGTGGGTTTCGCTAAACTACCCTCACCATCAACAACCACGGTGCCTTCAGCTATGCCAACCTACGTTCACCTACGAACGCTTTCTCTAGGCATAGCAGCTCGCCCAGCAACTCATAATCCTTTGGTCCACGGTTCAAGTCCGTGTGGGCCCACCAAATAAGAAAGCCGCGCAATGCGCGGCTTTTGTGTGTCTGGAAGCCTGTAACATAGCCCACCATTGCCGCCCGCACTGGAGCTCTTCCCTTGCCCATCCTCGACGAAATCGACCGCCAACTGATCGCCGCCTTGCAGATCAACGCCCGCGAGAGCGTGGCCATGCTTGCTCGGCAGTTGGGTATCGCGCGCACTACGGTGACCTCACGCCTGGCGCGCCTGGAGAAAACCCAGGTGATCACCGGTTATGGCGTGCGGCTGGGCCAGAGGGTGGCGGATGGGGGATTGCAGGCTTACGTGGGCATTACCGTGCAGCCACGCTCGGGCAAGGAAGTGCTGCGCCGACTGAGCGCCATGGCTCAAGTGCAGCAGTTGTGTGCGGTGAGTGGCGAGTTCGATTACGTGGCGTGGCTGCGCACGGATTCGCCGGAGCAACTCGACCAATTGCTGGACCAGATTGGCAGCGTCGACGGCGTGGAAAAAACCACCACGTCGATCATCCTCAGCAGCAAACTGGACCGTGGCCAGCCAATTTGATCAACCTTATCGTCACTATGACTAAAAACAGTTCAATTCGACGACACTTTGCGTCTTATTAACGAGCGCAACGCTCCCTAAACTGGCTGCCATCTTTTCCTATACTCAGCGGGTCGTGCCCCGCCGAGTGACCAGCCAGGTTTGCCATGAACGCATTCAACAAAAAAAATCGCCACCCAGCAGACGGTAAAAAACCCATCACCATCTTTGGCCCGGATTTCCCGTTCGCCTTTGATGACTGGATCGAACACCCCGCCGGACTGGGCAGTATTCCTGCCGCCCAGCATGGCGCGGAAGTGGCGATTGTCGGTGCCGGCATCGCGGGCCTGGTGGCCGCCTACGAATTGATGAAACTCGGCCTGAAGCCGGTGGTGTACGAAGCCTCGAAGATGGGCGGGCGCTTGCGCTCCCAGGCGTTTGAAGGTGCCGAAGGCATCATCGCCGAACTGGGCGGCATGCGCTTTCCGGTGTCGTCCACTGCGTTCTATCACTACGTGGACAAACTCGGGCTGGAGACCAAACCCTTCCCCAACCCGCTGACCCCAGCCTCCGGCAGCACGGTGATCGACCTCGAAGGCCAGACCCACTACGCGCAGAAACTCTCCGACCTGCCGGTGTTGTTCCAGGAAGTGGCCGATGCCTGGGCCGATGCCCTGGAAGCCGGCTCGCAGTTCGGCGATATCCAGCAAGCCATCCGCGACCGTGACGTACCGCGTCTCAAGGCGCTGTGGAACAAACTCGTGCCGCTGTGGGATGACCGCACCTTCTACGACTTTGTCGCCACGTCCAAAGCCTTCGCCAAGCTCTCGTTTGCGCACCGCGAAGTGTTCGGCCAGGTGGGCTTCGGTACCGGCGGCTGGGACTCGGACTTTCCCAACTCCATGCTGGAAATCTTCCGCGTGGTGATGACCAACTGCGACGACCATCAGCACTTGGTCGTCGGCGGCGTGGCCCAGGTACCCATGGGCATCTGGCGCCATGTGCCGGAGCGCTGCGCCCACTGGCCGGCCGGTACCAGCCTCAGCTCACTGCATCGTGGCGCGCCCCGGGCCGGGGTGAAGCGCATCGCCCACGCCGCCGACGGACGTTTTGCGGTGACTGACAACTACGGCGACACCCGTGAATACGCGGCCGTGCTCACCACCTGCCAAAGCTGGCTGCTGACCACCCAGATCGAATGCGACGAAACCCTGTTCTCGCAAAAGATGTGGATGGCCCTCGACCGCACCCGCTACATGCAATCGTCGAAAACCTTCGTGATGGTCGACCGCCCATTCTGGAAGGACAAAGACCCGGAGACTGGCCGCGACCTGATGAGCATGACCCTCACCGATCGCCTGACCCGTGGCACTTACCTGTTCGACAACGGCGACGACAAGCCGGGGGTGATCTGCCTGTCCTATTCATGGATGAGCGATGCATTGAAGATGCTGCCGCAACCCATCGACAAGCGCGTGAAACTGGCCCTGGATGCGCTGAAGAAGATCTACCCGAAAGTCGATATCAAGGCGCGCATCATCGGCGACCCGATAACCGTGTCCTGGGAAGCCGACCCGCACTTCCTCGGCGCCTTCAAGGGGGCGCTGCCGGGCCACTATCGCTACAACCAGCGCATGTACGCGCACTTCATGCAGAAGGACATGCCTGGCGAACAGCGCGGGATTTTCATCGCAGGTGACGACGTATCCTGGACCCCGGCATGGGTAGAAGGCGCTGTGCAAACCTCTCTCAATGCGGTGTGGGGCATCATGACTCACTTCGGCGGCAGCACTCACCCGGAGAACCCGGGCCCGGGTGATGTCTTTGACGAAATCGGCCCGATTGCCCTGGCCGATTAAGGAGTTGAGTATGCGCGTCGCTCTGTACCAATGCCCGCCACTACCGCTGGATGTGGCCGGCAATCTCAAGCGCCTGCACTCGTTAGCGCATGAAGCGTCCGGCGCCGACGTACTGGTGCTGCCGGAGATGTTCCTCAGCGGCTACAACATCGGCGCCGAAGCCGTCGGCGCGTTGGCCGAAGCGCAGGATGGACCATCCGCACAGGCGATTGCCGAGCTGGCCAAAAGCGCCGGGCTGGCGATTCTGTACGGTTACCCGGAGCGGGCCGACGACGGGCAGATCTACAACGCCGTGCAACTGATCGACGCCCACGGCCAGCGCCTGTGCAACTACCGCAAGACCCACTTGTTCGGCGATCTGGATCACGCGATGTTCAGCGCTGGCGATGATGATTTCCCGGTGGTGGAACTCAACGGCTGGAAACTGGGCTGCCTGATCTGCTACGACCTGGAGTTCCCCGAAAACACTCGACGACTGGCGCTGGCCGGTGCGGAACTGATCCTGGTACCCACCGCCAATATGGTGCCGTTCGACTTTGTCGCCGACGTGACCGTGCGGGCGCGGGCCTTTGAAAACCAGTGCTATGTGGCCTATGCCAATTATTGCGGGCACGAGGGCGAGATTCAGTACTGCGGGCAAAGCAGCATCGCTGCACCGAATGGCCAGCGCATTGCCCAGGCAGGACTGGATGAAGCCCTGATCGTCGGGCAATTGGATCGCCAGGCGATCCTCGACGCCCGTGCGGCCAACCACTACCTGCAAGACCGCCGCCCCGAGTTGTACGGCGCGCTGCACAAGCCCTGATTCAACGGGTTTGCTAGCATAGGCGCTTCCTACGTTTTGGAAGTGCCCATGCCTGCGCCGGTCCACCCTCACCCTATCCATCTGACGCTTGCCAACGGCCTGCGCGTTTCCTTGCAGCATGCGCCGCGTTTGAAGCGTTGCGCGGCCGTACTGAGAGTGGCCGCCGGCAGCCATGACGTGCCGCTGGCATGGCCGGGCCTGGCACACTTCCTTGAGCATTTGCTGTTCTTGGGCACAGCGCGTTTTCCCACAAGCGAAGGATTGATGGCCTACGTGCAAAGGCACGGCGGCCAGGTCAACGCCAGCACCCGTGAACGCACGACGGACTTCTTCTTCGAGCTGCCGATTGCGACGTTTGCCGATGGACTGGAGCGGCTGGCCGATATGCTGACCCACCCGCGCCTGGCGCTGGAAGATCAACTGCGCGAGCGCGAAGTGCTGCACGCCGAGTTCGTCGCCTGGTCCCAGGATGCCCAGGCGCAGCAACAGGTCGCGCTGCTGGAAGGACTTGCAGCTGACCACCCGCTGCGGGGCTTTCACGCGGGCAATCGCGACAGTTTGCCGGTGGAGCGTGAGGCCTTTCAGCAGGCGTTGCGGGAATTTCACACGCATTTCTATCAGAGCGGGCAGATGACCCTGAGCCTGGCCAGCCCACTGACGTTGGAAGAGCTGGAAAGCCTGGCGCAGCGCTTCAGCGAACAGCTGACCTCCGGGCCGCTGCACCCACAATCCGCACCACCGTCATTGATGCACGGTCAAGCCACTCGCTATCAGCATCAGGCCAACCAGCACCTGCATCAGGTCATCACCTGCGACGCCCCCCGAGAAGCCCTGGATTTCCTTTGCACCTGGCTCAACGCCTCGACGCCGGGCGGGTTGCTGGCCGCACTGCAAACACAGCAACTGGCCAGCGCCCTGCATGCCTCGGTGCCCTATCACTTCGCCGGGCAAGCTGTATTGGATATCGACTTTACGCTCAGCAGCCAGGACGCTTCGGCGACGCAAATCGAGGCGCTGCTGTACGACTGGCTGAGCTTTTTCGCACAGAGCGATTGGACTTCATTGCGCGAAGAGTTCGCGCTGCTGATCACTCGTCAACAACAGACCCAAGGTGCGCTCGCCTTGGCCCGCAACGACTGCGGGGATCTGTCGGACCAAAGCCTCGCTGCGTTGAAAGCCATGCTCGACGGCCTGCACCTGCAACCCTCTGCGCACGCCTGGCAACTGCCACCGTGCAATCCCTTCCTGCGCCCACAAGCCAAAGAAGAACGCGCCGGCCTGATTCGCGGCCAGACCAGCGCCCATCGAGGCTTGCGCACCTTCGCCCAGGACCGCACCCGCGGACGTCGCGAAACCTCGGCGCTGGCCTTCAGCCCGGCGCTGGCGAACGACAGTGATGAAGCGGCGCTGTACCTGCAATGGCAGTCGGCGCCTTCGGGCCTGGAAAGCGCATTGCAATCGCTGCGCGAGAATGCCCGCCAGGCCGGTGTCGAGCTTTCATGCGAAAGCCTGGGTAATGACTGGCTGGTAAAGATGACCGGATTGTGCGAACCCATGCCGGCCATACTGGACGCCTTGGCACTCAGCCTGAAACAGGCGCCACCGGTCCACGCCGCTTTGCCTCCCATGATTGCCATCCGGGAATTGCTCAAGGCGCTACCGACTTGTTGCGTTCACCTGGAACCTCAGCCGGCATCGTGGAGCGCCGCGCGCTGGCAAGGCCTGGGGCTGGGGTTCCCTTCCGCGCACGAAGCCGCCATCAAGGTCGCAGCCGCGCGTCTGCCCGGGCAACCCGCGAGCCTGGACATTGCGGCACCGTCTCTCGGTGGCCGGCGAATCTGGCATGAAGTGAACACCGACTCCCGTGAAGCCGCGCTGTTGCTGTTTTGCCCCGTTCCGAGCCAGGCATTGGCAGATGAAGCCGTATGGCGCCTGCTCGCCCATGTACTTCAGGGGCCCTTCTATCAACGCCTGCGAGTGGAGCTGCAAATCGGCTACGCGGTGTTCAGCGTAATCCGACAGATCAACGGGCAAACTGGCCTGCTGCTGGGCGTGCAGTCACCTGACGTAGCGCTGGAAGGCATCGTTGAGCACATGCAAACCTTCATGGCGCAGCTGCCGAGCCTGATCGACAGCTGCGAAGACCTGGGCAATCAAGCCCTGGCAGAGCAATTCTCGGCACACAGCCTGCCGGTAGCCCAAGGCGCGGAGCTGCTTTGGCACGCCCGGCTGGCTGGCCATCCGTCGGGTTATCTGGAACAGCTGCAGTCGTTGATCTCCGGCTGCACCCGTGAAGATCTGCACCACGCAGCCCGGCAATTGAATGACGCTGCAGGCGGCTGGCGCTGCGTGGCCAACGGCCCGCGCATCACAGAGGACTGGCGCCTGGAAGGCTGATCATTGCCAACCCTGCAACAGGCTTTTTCCACCAAGACAGCGCTAACTTGAAAAGAATTGCGTAACATTCCTACGCACACATCTGAACATCTCCGACTGGAGGTGGACTATATGTATTACTCAGTAGTAAACGTCCCATCCCTTCGTAGGAGTAAGAATATGACCTGGTCCAAACCTGCTTACACTGATCTGCGTATTGGTTTCGAAGTCACCATGTACTTCGCCAGCCGTTAATCGGCTGGGTAATACAACGCCTCGGTTCGCCCGGGGCGTTTTTGTTTTGAGCTTGATGGAGCGACCATGTTTGTCCAGATTCTAGGTTCCGCCGCCGGCGGTGGTTTCCCGCAATGGAACTGCAATTGCGCGAACTGCGCGGGTTTTCGTAATGGCAGCCTGCGAGCCCAGGCGAGTACGCAGTCGTCCATCGCGATCTCGGATGACGGCGTCAATTGGGTGCTGTGCAACGCCTCGCCGGACATTCGCGCGCAATTGCAGGGCTTCACACCGATGCAACCCGGCCGTGCCCTGCGCGACACCGGCATCAGCGCGATCATCCTGATGGACAGCCAGATCGACCACACCACCGGCCTGCTCAGCCTGCGTGAAGGTTGCCCCCACCAAGTGTGGTGCACCGACATGGTCCATGAAGACCTGAGTACCGGTTTCCCGCTGTTCACCATGCTCACCCACTGGAACGGCGGCCTGGTCTGGAACCGTATCGAACTGGACGCCAGCTTCACCGTCCCGGCCTGCCCCAACCTGCGCTTCACCCCACTGCCGCTGCGCAGCGCGGCGCCACCCTACTCGCCGCATCGCTTCGATCCGCACCCGGGCGATAACATCGGCCTGATCGTCGAAGACCTGCGCAGCGGCGGCAAATTGTTCTATGCCCCAGGGCTGGGCAAGGTCGACGCACCGTTGCTGGAGATCATGGCCGGCAGCGATTGCCTGCTGGTGGACGGCACGCTGTGGGACGACGACGAGATGCAACGCCGCGGCGTCGGCACGCGGACCGGACGCGAGATGGGCCACCTGGCGCAGAACGGCCCCGGCGGCATGCTCGAAGTGCTGGAACAGTTGCCCGAACAGCGCAAAGTGCTTATCCACATCAACAACACCAACCCGATCCTCGATGAAGACTCCCCCGAGCGGGCGGAATTGGTGCGGCGTAATGTCGAAGTGGCTTACGACGGCATGAGCATTGAACTGTAGGAACAGACGACATGACTGACACGCCATTGAGCACCGCCGAATTCGAGGCAGCCCTGCGCGCCAAGGGCGCCTTCTACCATATTCATCACCCCTACCACGTGGCGATGTACGAGGGCCGCGCGAGCCGCGAGCAGATTCAGGGCTGGGTCGCCAACCGCTTCTACTACCAGGTGAATATTCCGCTGAAAGACGCCGCGATCCTGGCCAACTGCCCGGACCGTGAAATCCGCCGCGAATGGATCCAGCGCCTGCTTGATCACGACGGAGCCCCGGGTGAAGACGGTGGCATCGAAGCCTGGCTACGCCTGGGCCAGGCGGTCGGCCTTGACCCCGACCAGTTGCGCTCCCAGGAACTGGTGCTGCCCGGTGTGCGGTTTGCGGTGGACGCCTACGTCAACTTCGCCCGTCGCGCCAGTTGGCAGGAAGCCGCCAGCAGTTCACTGACCGAACTGTTCGCGCCGCAGATCCACCAGTCGCGCCTCGACAGCTGGCCGCAGCATTACCCCTGGATCGACCCGGCCGGCTACGAATACTTCCGCACCCGCCTGGGCCAGGCACGTCGCGATGTGGAACACGGCCTGGCGATCACCCTGCAGCATTACACCACCCGGGAAGGCCAGGAGCGCATGCTGGAAATTCTGCAGTTCAAACTGGACATCCTGTGGAGCATGCTGGACGCCATGAGCATGGCCTACGAACTCAAACGCCCGCCGTATCACAGCGTGACCGAGCAACGGGTATGGCATAAAGGGATCACCCTATGAGCTTTGATCGCAGCAAAAAACCCGCCTGGCGCCAGGGCTATCGCTACCAATACGAGCCCGCGCAAAAAGGCCATGTGCTGCTCTACCCGGAGGGCATGATCAAGCTCAACGAAAGCGCAGCGTTGATCGGTGGCTTGATCGATGGCGAGCGCGACGTGGCAGCCATCATCGCTGCGCTGGAACAGCAATTCCCCGGTGTGCCTGAGTTGGGCGATGACATCGAGCAATTCATGGAGGTCGCCCGTGCCGAGCACTGGATCACCCTTGCCTGAAAAGCCGCCCGTCGGCCTGCCGCTGTGGCTGCTCGCCGAGCTGACCTATCGCTGCCCGCTTCAGTGCCCGTATTGCTCGAACCCGCTGGATTTCGCCGAGCAAGGCAAGGAGCTGAGCACCGAGCAGTGGTTCAAGGTATTTCGCGAAGCCCGCGAAATGGGCGCCGCGCAACTGGGTTTTTCCGGTGGTGAGCCGCTGGTGCGCCAGGACCTCGCCGAGTTGATCGGCGAGGCACGCAAGCTGGGTTTTTACACCAACCTGATCACCTCAGGGATAGGCCTTACCGAGCAGAAAATCAGCGACTTCAAGAAGGCCGGTCTGGACCATATCCAGATCAGTTTCCAGGCCAGTGATGAGCAGGTGAACAACCTGCTGGCCGGTTCCAAAAAAGCGTTCGCGCAAAAGCTGGAGATGGCCCGCGCGGTGAAGGCCCACGGCTACCCGATGGTGCTGAACTTCGTCACTCATCGGCACAACATCGACAAGATCGACCGCATTATCGAGCTGTGCATCGCCCTGGAGGCGGACTTCGTCGAACTCGCCACCTGCCAGTTCTATGGCTGGGCGCAGCTCAATCGCGTGGGACTGTTGCCGACCCGGGAGCAACTGGTGCGCGCTGAACGCATCACCAACGAATACCGCGCCCGGCTTGAAGCCGAAGGTCACCCGTGCAAACTCATCTTCGTGACGCCGGACTATTACGAAGAGCGCCCGAAAGCCTGCATGAACGGCTGGGGCAGTATCTTTCTGACAGTGACGCCGGACGGCACAGCCTTGCCCTGTCACGGCGCCCGACAGATGCCGGTGCAATTTCCCAACGTGCGCGACCACAGCATGCAACACATCTGGTACGACTCGTTCGGTTTCAACCGCTTTCGTGGCTACGACTGGATGCCCGAGCCATGCCGCTCATGCGATGAAAAGGAAAAGGACTTCGGCGGTTGCCGCTGCCAGGCCTTCATGCTCACGGGCGACGCCAGCAATGCCGACCCGGTGTGCAGCAAGTCCGAACAGCACGGCATCATCCTTCAAGCACGGGAAGATGCCGAACAGGCCACCCAGACCATCGCGCAACTGGCCTTTCGCAATGAGCGCAACTCACGGCTCATTGCAAAAGGCTGACGGCCTCAGCGCTTGGCTATGATGTACACCGCATGCACGATGCCCGGGATATAGCCGCACAGGGTCAGCAGAATATTCAGCCAGAACGCGCCGCCAAAGCCTACTTGCAGGAATACACCCAGTGGCGGCAACAGAATGGCGATGATGATACGAATGAAATCCATGGGATCAGCTCCTGAAAATCGGCTCGTGCGAGCCGTGTAGCTAATCGACCCTGGAGGTTCGTGAGGGTTCAGTGGGATCTGGCACAGAGCCACTGCCCTGGTGCGGGGCAAAAAAATGCCCCCAGCCAAAAGAGTCAGGCTGGAGGCACCGCGTATGCCGCGAGACGGTTCTGGATCAAGGAATCAGACGGCGATGCCCTTGCGGCAGTGCAGTTGCGCGGAGCGCACACGGGAGAAAGCCCGTGCCAGACGCAGGAGCATTTCGTCGATGTTGCTTTTGCTGACTGTCAGGGCAGGAGTGAAACGCAGGCAGTCGGGTTGTGGGGCATTCAGGATCAGGCCTTCATGCAACGCCGCTTTTACGACCGCCTCTGCGGAATCATCCGACAGCGTGAGGCCCCACATCAGACCTTGCCCGCGCAGTTGGCCATGCTCATAGCGATACGCCAGGCGGGCCAGTCCTTCGCCCAGGTAAAGGCCCGACGCGCGAACCTGTTCGAGAAAACCGTGCGCCAACACGGTATCGAGCACAGCGAGCCCGGCCGACGCCAGCAGTGCATTACCGTGGTGCGTACCGTCGAGCTCGCCGGGCTCGAAGCAACAGGCTTTACCCCGCGCCAGTAACGCCGACAGGGGGATGCCGCCGCCCAGGCCTTTACCGAGGGTGATGATATCCGCGCGGACGCCGTAGGCTTGTTCGGCGAGCAAGCTCCCGCAGCGACCCATGCCCGTCTGCACTTCATCGAGGATCAGCAGAATGCCCAGTTCGCGGCACAGCCGCTCGACCCCCTTGAGGTAATGCTCAGTCGCCGGAATCACGCCGGCCTCGCCCTGAATGGGTTCAAGCAGGATGGCGACCGTCTGCGCATCCACCGCTGCGTGCAAAGCCGGCAGATCGTTGAAAGGCACGTGGCTGAAGCCCGGCAATGACGGTTCGAAGCGGTTCACACCTGCGCCCGCCGAGGCCGCCATCGCGGCGAAACTGCGGCCATGGCACGCATGGCTCGCACTGATGATGCGATAGGCACCGCCGCGATGCAGTTGCCCCCATTTACGCGCCAGCTTGATGGCCGCCTCGCACGCTTCCGAGCCGCTGTTGAGCAAGTAGGCCTGGTCGCTGCCGGTGCGGTGACACAGACGCTCGACAAGGTTGAGTTGCGCAGGCGTGTGCAGGCCATGACCGGGGTGAATCAGCATCTGGCTCTGATCGGCCATGGCCTTGATCAGCACCTGGGGGCTGTGGCCCAGGCTGTTGGCCGCGTTGCCCTGGCTGAAGTCGAGGTAGGCGCGCTCGTCGCTGTCCCACAGCCACGAGCCCTGGCCGCGTGTGAACACCTGCGGGGGCCGCACCGCAGTCGGCATCAGACGCTCAGCGGACGGGTTGTCACGCACGGGGTCGAGCATCAGGTCATCCAGGCTCGGCGCGGGACGACGAAGGTTGAACAGGTTCACAGGTCACACTCGATGGCAACCGGACCTTGGTCGATGCTCCCCCTATACGCCGTCTTTGGATTTTTTGACTTGCCTATGTAAACGCTACCAACATAAACGCTGTTCATTGCCCGATCTGGCCCTGTAAGCCTTGTGGATAGGCGCTAGACTAGGCGTCTCGGGGGGCTGCGGCCATTTCGATTTTCCAGCTTTTTCGATAAGTAAGTCTTATGGATTTCAAGCAACTGCGTTATTTCGTCGCGGTGTATGAAGAAGGCCACGTCGGTCGAGCCGCCGAGCGCCTGTCAATCTCACAGCCGGCCCTGTCGCAACAGATTCGCCAACTGGAACAGAATCTGGATGTCAGCCTGTTCGAGCGCAGCAGCAAGCGCCTTTTGCCCACACTGGCCGCACACACGCTGTACAACCACGCATTGCCGTTGATCGACGGCATGCAGCAAGCCGTCGAAGCCTTGCGAAACTTCAAGGGCCAGGCGATGCGCACCCTGGCCATCGGCGTGCTGCAAACCGTGCACACCAGCCTGGTGCCGCAGATGCTGGAACGCGTGCGCAAGGCGCAGCCGCATCTTGTTGTGCAGATCTACGAACTGACCGGTCTTGAGATTGAGCGGCGCTTGCTCAATGGCTCGCTGGATATCGGCATCAGCTATCTGCCACCGCGCCAGCCAGGGCTGCACGGTGTGCTGTTGTATGAAGATGAGCTGAAGGTGGTGATCCCCGAGGATCATCCCTTGCGTGAATTCAAGAAGGTCTCGCTGAAACAGGCGGCCGAGTTGCCGATGCTGTTGCTCGGGGAAGAATTCCAGATCCGGCAAATCTGGCAGGGGCAGTTGTCCAACCTCGGGCGTCGCCCGCAAGTACAGGCCGAACTGAATACCATGGTGGGGATTCTCGACAGCCTGCCCCATACCCAACTGGCGACCGTGTTGCCCGGGCGCTCCCAAGACGAACACAACAGCCAGTCGCTGCTCTGGAAGCCGTTGAGCGAACCGCGAGTGCCGCTGAAAGTCGGCCTGGTGTGTCGCGATGTGCAGCGCCAGCAAGCGACGGTGGCATTGCTGCGCACCTTGCTGGAGGACGTGATGAATGCCCCGCAGGCACAGACTTGAACGGCGGCCTGACTTTTTCGCGGACAAAAGAAAACCCCGCCGAAGCGGGGCTTTGCAGACTGTTTCCCTGACATCCATTTCACTCCGCCACCCTGGCAGAATCCTACGTGTCCGTGTTTTTGCTTTGCGCTTCCTGCGCGACGTCCATGGCAAGTAGATTATCCGTGGATCCAATCTGGCGATAGAGGACGATTAGCAGCACGTCATGTAAGAGAATGCTTACACGCTCTCCCCGTCCTCAGAACTGCGCTTCATCCAGTAAAAACAGCGATTCGCTGCCCGCCTTGACCGACGCGCTCAGCGAATGAATACGCGGCAGCAAGCGGGCAAAGTAGAAGCGCGCCGTCCCCAGTTTGCTGGCGTAGAAGTCGTCCTCGGCCTCTTTGCCCAGCGCGGCCTTGGCCATCCTTGCCCACATGTAGGCGTAGGCCATGTACCCGAACGCGTGCAGGTACTCCACCGAAGCGGCACCGATCTCATTGGGATTGGTTTTCGCGCGGTCCAGCACCCACGCCGTCAACTCGTCCAGATTGTCCAGCGCGGCGCTCAGTGGCTTGGTGAATTCGGCCAGTTCGGTCCCGGCAGAAGCGATGAACTGGCGAATTTCGTCGGCGAACAGCTTATAGAACGCGCCATTGCTGCCAACGATCTTGCGCCCCATCAAATCCAGAGCCTGAATGCCGTTGGTGCCTTCGTAGATCTGGGTGATGCGCACGTCGCGCACCAGTTGCTCCTGGCCCCACTCGCGGATGTAGCCGTGGCCGCCAAACACCTGCTGGCCCAGCACGGTGGTTTCCAGGCCCAGGTCGCTCAGAAACGCTTTGGCCACCGGGGTCAACAACGCCACCAGGCTATCTGCACGTTCACGGGCAGCGGCATCGTCGCTGAACTTGGCGATGTCCAGTTGCGTGGCCACGTAAGTGGAGAACGCACGACCGCCCTCGTTCGCCGCCTTCATGGTCAGCAGCATGCGGCGTACGTCCGGGTGGACGATGATCGGATCAGCCATCTTGTCCCGGGACTTGGCACCGGTCGGCGAACGGCTCTGCAGCCGGTCACGCGCATACTCGATGGCGTTCTGATAGGAACGCTCACCAGACGCCAACCCCTGGATACCCACCCCCAGGCGCTCATAGTTCATCATGGTGAACATCGCCGCCAGTCCACGGTTGGGCTCGCCTACCAGGAAGCCCACCGCGGCGTCGAAGTTCATCACACAGGTGGCAGACGCCTGGATCCCCATCTTGTGCTCGATGGAACCACAGCTCACGGTATTGCGCGCGCCGAGGCTGCCGTCAGCGTTCACCATGAACTTGGGCACCAGAAACAGCGAAATCCCCTTGGGACCGGCCGGCGCATCGGGCAACTTGGCCAGCACCAGGTGGATGATGTTTTCGGTAAGGTCGTGTTCACCGCCGGTGATAAAGATCTTGGTTCCGCTGATCGTGTAGGATCCGTCCGCCTGCGGCTCGGCCTTGGTGCGAATGATGCCCAGGTCGGTACCGGCATGGGCTTCGGTCAGACACATGGAGCCAGACCACGCGCCCGAGTACATATTCGGCAGGTAAGTGGCCTTGAGCGCTTCACTGGCGTGGGTGTTGATCGACACACAGGCACCCGAGGTCAGCATCGGATACAGGCCGAACGCCAGGCTCGACGAGTTGATCATCTCTTCGACCTGGGCCGATACCGCCTTGGGCATGCCCATGCCGCCAAAGAGCGGGTCACCGCCTACACCCACCCAGCCGCCTTCGGCGTAGGTTTTGTAGGCCTGTGGGAAACCCTCCGGGGTAAACACCGCCGTGTTGTCCCAGCGGCAACCTTGCTCATCGCCACTACGGCTGAGCGGGGCGATGGACTTGGCAGTGACTTTGCCGGCTTCTTCGAGGATTGCCTCAACGGTTTCGGCATCGACGGTGTCTGCCAATGCCGGCAACCGGGCCCAAGTAGTGGCGACCTCAAAGACTTCATTGAGGACGAAGCGCATATCCCGCAGCGGCGCTTTGTAATCAGCCATGGCAAACCTCGTGAGAACATGAAAAGTGGTTCGATAGGATCGGTTTTACAGGCTCCGAGTGTACCCGAACAACTTTTCAGACACATAGGGTCCCTTTGTGACTGATCGGTATTTTTAAGTCACCGAAGCGCAAAAGCCTCCGCAGGCAGACTCATCAGACAGTCGCTGCCTGCCTCCACAGCCGCCCGATGGGTCGCGGTACGCGGCAACAGGCGCTTGAAGTAGAAGTCGCAGGTGGCAAGCTTGGCCTGGGCAAACTCGGCATCGCCTTGCGCCTGCGCCGCCATGGCCATGCGCAACCACAGGTAGGCGAGGATGATGTAACCGCTGTACATCAAGTAATCCACTGCCGCCGCGCCCACTTCATCCGGGTTTTTCATCGCGGCCATACCGACCTGGGTGGTCAACGTGCCCCATTCCTGATTCAACTGATTGAGTTGTGCCACAGCCCCCTTGAACTGCGGATGCTCGTCGTTCGCTGCGCAGAACTTATGCACGATCTTCGTGAACCCGCGCAGCAACTTGCCCTGGCTGCCCAACACCTTGCGCCCCAGCAGGTCGAGCGCCTGGATGCCATTGGTGCCTTCGTAGATCGGCGCGATCCGCGCATCGCGCGCCAGTTGCTCCATGCCCCACTCACGAATGTAACCATGGCCGCCGAACACCTGCATGCCGTGGTTGGTCACCTCCAGCCCGGTCTCGGTCATGAACGCCTTGCAGATGGGCGTGAGAAGCGCCAGCAGGTCTTCGGCCTCCTGCCGCTGGTTGGCGTCGCTGCTCAGGTGCGCCGTGTCGAGCAATTGCGCGGTGAAGTAGGTGAGTGCGCGGTTGCCTTCGTTGAACGCCTTCATGGTCAGCAGCATGCGGCGGACATCGGCGTGCACGATGATCGGGTCGGCGGCCTTTTCCGGGGCCTTGGCGCCCGTCAATGAGCGCATCTGCAAGCGATCATTGGCGTACTGGATCGCGCCCTGGAAGCTCGCCTCGCCATTGCACAACCCCTGCATGCCGGTGCCCAGGCGCGCATGGTTCATCATGGTGAACATGCAGTTGAGGCCCTTGTTCGCCTCGCCGATCAAAAAGCCCTTGGCGCCGTCGAAGTTCAGTACACACGTCGCCGACGCCTTGATGCCCATCTTGTGCTCGATGGAGCCGCAGTGCACCGCGTTGCGCGCGCCGGAATCGGCATGGAACTTGGGCACGATAAACAGCGAAATACCCTTGGTGCCCGCCGGCGCATCCGGCAACTTGGCCAATACCAGGTGGATGATGTTGGCGCTCATGTCATGCTCGCCGGCCGAGATGAAGATCTTGCTGCCGGTAATCGCGTAACTGCCATCCGCCTGGGGCACGGCACGGGTCTTGATCAGCCCCAGGTCCGTACCGCAATGGGCCTCGGTGAGGCACATGGTGCCGGTCCACTCGCCGGCGGTGAGTTTGCTCAGGAAGGTCTCTTTCTGCTCGGCGGTGCCGTGGGCATGAATGGCCGACATCGCACCGTGGGTGAGGCCCGGGTACATGCCCCACGACGTGTTGCTCGAACCGATCATCTCACTCAGCACCAGGCCCAGCGATTGCGGCAAGCCTTGGCCGCCGTAGGCAGGGTCCGCAGCCACGCCGTGCCAGCCGCCTTCCACGTATTGGGCAAAGGCTTCCTTGAAGCCCTTGGGCGTGGTCACCACGCCGTTGTCGAAATGGCAGCCCTCTTCATCGCCGCTGCGGTTGAGCGGCGCGAGCACGTTCTCACAGAATTTCGCACCTTCTTCGAGAATCGCATTGACCATGTCCGGGCTGGCGTCTGTCGCCCCCAGCGCAGCGTAGTGGCCATGGAAATCAAACACGTGGTCGATCAGAAAGCGCATATCGCGCAGGGGAGCTTTGTACTCAGGCATGGCAATGTCTCCGGCAGCAGATGGTTTCAACCTAATGCCGGCCACCCCGCCGAACAATCACTGTCGAGTCGCTGAATACACCGCCATCACTCAACCGGCAGCGCCTTCCATGCGTACCGCGCCCCGCCGGGTCTGCCCGGAAGCGACCACACAGTTACGCCCGGCGCCCTTGGCGGCATACAACGCCTGGTCGGCTGACTTAAGCACTTCTTCGGGCGTACGCTGCTCGGCCTGGCGTTCGGCCACACCGATGCTGATGGTCACCGACACACTCGACGCGCCACTGCCTGCCCTGCGCTGACGACCCTGCTGATCGTCCTGGGGGCGGCTGTCCTGGTTGCGCAGCTTGATGTCGTAGTCGGCGATGATCTCGCGGATTTCCTCCAGGTGCGGCAAGCATTCCTCCAGGCTCTTGCCGGCGAACACCACCGCGAACTCTTCACCGCCATAGCGATAGGCACGCCCACCGCCGTTGACCTTGGACAGTTTGCTCGCGACCAGGCGCAGCACCTGGTCCCCCACATCGTGACCATGGGTGTCGTTGAAGCGCTTGAAATGATCGACGTCAGTCATGGCCAACACGTAGTTGCGCCCCAGCCGCTGCATGCGCTCATTGAGCGCGCGACGCCCCGGCAAACCGGTCAATTCGTCGCGGAACGCCATTTGATACGCCTCATGGGCCACGCCGGCGGCAATCATCAACATCACTTGGCTGCACATGATGTTCAGGGTGAACGGCAGGATGAAGGTTTGCGGCAACATCCAGAACATGCCCAGCAACCCCACCAGTTGCGCCGCATGCAGCGGGCGGGGCTGGTACCAGTACTGCGCCGCGAGGGTAAGGAAGCCAATCAGGAACATCGGGTACGACAACTGGATCAAGCTCATCCAGCTACCGTGCAACGCCGGCCAACGGATTTCCGCCAACCAGTTCAGCACCGCCTGGGGATAACTTTGCTCGAGCGCCAGCGCCACACTGCCCACCGCCAACAAAACCGCACCACGGGCCACAAAGTCACGGAACAGGTGAGTCTTTTCCTGCCACAGCGCATAGATGCTGAACAGCAGCGGCAACAGCAGGCAGCACAGGTGAAACACCACCGCAGCGTCTTCGCGCACGCGACCGTGGTCGCGGTAGAAGTCTGTCTGGGTGTCGAGCAGGAAATAGGCGATATACACCGTGATCATCAAGAACAGTTCGCGCTGGCGGCGATACACCGCGCAATACGATCCGCCCAGCAGGAGCACCAGAGTCGGCAATACGTTGAACAGCGAGGTGAAGAAGACGTTGAGATCCTTGACGTAAGCAGCCGAGAGCCCGGCCAGCAAGAGCAGCAACGAAGGAAGGAAATGACTGAAACGTAAAGCGGACACGCGTGACAAGGGTAAAACTCCGACCCGCAAAAAAGATGGCACATTGCCTTCACACAGACAGTTAAGCACAACCTGCGTGACATGTATCACATTGCCATCACTTTAACGGCAGCCGGTCGCAATCCCTGAGTGCTGCGCTGCGGTTTTTTGCAGGAGCGGGGCTTGCTCGCGAAGATCGTCAACAATGACGCGGGCAGACGGAACGAACGCGCGTCCCGAATACAAAAAAGCCGCCGCTCCCGTGAAGGAGCGGCGGCTATTGAAGCGAACCCGGTAAGGCTTAGTAAGCCAGGCCGAAGTCTTCTTCTTTCATCTCCATCAGGTTGTTGGCGCCCGACAGCATAGTGGCCACGTGGGTACGGGTACGCGGCAGGATACGCTGGAAGTAGAAGCGCGCGGTCTGCAGCTTGGCCGTGTAGAACGCCTCTTCAGTGGTGCCGGCAGCCAGCTTCTCGGCGGCCAGGCGCGCCATGTCGGCCCAGAAGTAAGCCAGGCACGCGTAACCGGAGTACATCAGGTAATCCACCGAGGCGGCACCGACTTCTTCGCGGTCCTTCATCGCGGCCATGCCGACCTTCATGGTCAACTCGCCCCACTCTTTGTTCAGTGCCGCCAGCGGTGCGATGAATTCCTTGACCGCTTCATTGCCTTCGTTGGCCTGGCAGAACTTGTGCACGATCTTGGTGAAGCCCTTGAGCGCTTCGCCTTGGGTCATCAGCACTTTACGGCCCAACAGGTCCAGCGCCTGGATGCCGGTGGTGCCTTCGTACAGCATGGAGATGCGGCTGTCGCGAACGTTCTGTTCCATGCCCCACTCGGCGATGAAGCCGTGACCGCCGTAGATCTGCACGCCGTGGTTGGCAGACTCAAAACCGACTTCAGTCATGAACGCCTTGGCGATCGGGGTCATGAAGGCCAGCAGGCCATCGGCTTGCTTCTTGGCTTCGTCGTCGGTGCCGTATTTGACGATGTCCACTTGCTTGGCAGTGAAGTACACCATTGCACGGTTGCCTTCGGCGAAGGCTTTCATGGTCAGCAGCATACGGCGCACATCAGGATGCACGATGATCGGGTCAGCGGCCTTGTCCGGTGCTTTGGGGCCGGTCAGCGAGCGCATTTGCAGGCGGTCGCGGGCATATTTCAGGCCGCCCTGGAAGCCGATTTCGGCGTGGGACAAACCTTGCAGTGCAGTACCCAGACGCGCGGTGTTCATAAAGGTGAACATGCAGTTCAGGCCTTTGTTCGCCGGGCCGATCAGGAAACCGGTGGCCGCGTCGAAGTTCATCACGCAGGTGGCGTTGCCGTGGATGCCCATCTTGTGTTCCAGCGAGCCACAGCTCACGGCGTTGCGCGCGCCAATCGACCCGTCGGCGTTCGGCAGGAACTTCGGCACGATGAACAGCGAAATGCCTTTGGTGCCGGCCGGTGCGTCCGGCAGGCGGGCCAGTACGATATGGACGATGTTGTCGGCCATGTCGTGCTCACCGGCCGAGATGAAGATCTTGGTGCCGGAAACCTTGTAAGAACCATCAGCCTGAGGTTCAGCCTTGGTGCGCAGCATGCCCAGGTCGGTGCCGCAGTGCGGTTCGGTCAGGCACATGGTACCGGTCCACTCGCCCGACACCAGCTTGGTCAGGTAGGCCGACTGCTGCTCGGGGGTGCCGTGCTCGGAAATAGTGTTCATCGCACCGTGGGACAGGCCCGGGTACATGCCCCACGACCAGTTCGCGGCGCCGACCATTTCACTCACCGCCAGGCCCAGGGACTCCGGCAGGCCCTGGCCGCCGTGCTCCACGTCGTGGGCCAGGCTTGGCCAGCCGCCTTCGACGAATTGTTTGTAGGCTTCTTTGAAACCAGTAGGGGTCTTAACGCCTGACTCACTCCAGGTGCACCCTTCGATGTCACCCACGCGGTTCAACGGGGCCAGCACTTGCTCGCAAAACTTGGCGCCTTCTTCAAGGATGGCGTCAACCATGTCCGGGGTAGCGTCCTGGCAAGCCGGCAGGCTCTGATAGTGCGCTTCATAGCCGAGCAGTTCGTCACGAACGAAGCGAATATCACGCAAGGGGGCCTTGTAGTCAGGCATAGCGATAAACCTCTGCTGATGTATCTGGAATGAACAACCGCGTGGAAGTGTTGTGGCGGTCAAACAGGTGTTTGAAACATACGTTTACGACCTGGGGATGTCAAGCGTCGTCCGGATGCCGTTTGTCATGGCGTGGATTAAAGGCGTGCACGGCAACGTCTGCGGCGTGTTGCCACATAGAGGATAGAAGTTCAGGGGGAATGTGGTAGCTGGCTTGCCTGCGATGCAGACGCCGCGGCGTATCAGGAAAATAGGGTAGAAGCTATCGCATGCAAGCCAGCTCCCACAGGAGAGCCGGCCTACCCGAAGGGAAAGTTAAGCGTAGGTATCGATCAACGTACCGAGCATTTCATCCGAAGCCTTGGCGACTTTGGCGCCCAGCTCCACTTGAAACTTGCCCTCGGCCATTTCGACCATGTCACTGGCCGAGTTCGCCGGTTGGGCGCGGTCAGTAGCGCGCAAACGGTCGTTTTGCGCATCCGAAGGCTGGGTCGTTGCGGCGCTGGCGATCTTGCCCGCAGCCTGGTCGACACGGTTCTGCCCGGCCTGAATGCTGCTCAGGCCCGAATAAAACGCGCTGCTTCCAGAGATTTCCATGGCGTAAGCCTGCCTTGAGAGAATCATGAACGCTGATTGAAGCAAAGATTGCGACGAAACGCCCGTCAAAAACACTAATGGCATAATGCCTTGGCGATAGCCAAAATCAGTCAGATCGCGTCAATCCAGCAGATCCAGTTGCAAGTAAGCCGCTACCGCTTCGGCCCCGGCCTGCTTGAGTTTCGGTACGCGGCCCAGGCACGGCGCGGGCAAGCGCTCAGCCAGGGTGGCAAGGTTTTCCTCCAGGCGAGAGGTCTTGGGGTCGATGATATTGGCCACCCAGCCCGCCAGCGGCAGACCGTCCCGCGCAATGGCTTCGGCGGTAAGCAAGGCATGGCTGATACAGCCCAGCCGCACCCCCACCACCAGGATCACCGGCAGTTTGAGCGCCATGGCCAGGTCCGACAGGTTGGCCTGATCAGCCAACGGCACTCGCCAGCCACCCGCGCCTTCGATCAGCGTGAAGTCCGCTTGCCGCGCCAGAATCTGTTGCATCGGCTTCAGCAACGATTGCACCGTCAGCGCGACACCGGCTTCCCGCGCCGCCAGATGCGGGGCGATAGCCGGTTCGAACGCCACCGGGTTGACCTCGGCATAACTCAACGGCAGCGAACACTCGGCCTGCAACGCCAGGGCATCGGCATTGCGCAGACCTTTGGCAGTCACCTGGCAACCCGAGGCCACCGGCTTGCCCGCCGCCGTGCTCTTGCCGGCCAGGCGAGCCGCATGCAGCAGGCCGGCGGCGATGGTGGTTTTACCGACATCGGTATCGGTGCCCGTCACGAAGTAAGCGGCGCTCATTGAGGTTTCTCCAGTACGGCGTACACCACTTGATAGGTCGCCGGCAGGCCCTCGGCCTGGCGGAACCGCTCATAAGCCTGCACCAGTGCAGCAATCCGCGCGCGCCCCGTCAACCCTCCCGGGCGACCCGGGTTGAGGTTGTGAGCACCCAATGCCTTCAATTCATGGGTCAGGCTGCGCACGTCCGGGTAATGCAGCACATGGGGCTGACGCTCCAGGTTTACCACTCGCAGTCCGCTGGCCGCGCACAGTTGCCGATAGGCCTCGAAGGTGCGAAAGCGGTTGACGTGAACCAACCCGTCCACCGCACGCCAGCTGTCGCGCAGCTCTCCCAGAGTGCCCACGCACAGGCTGGCGAAGGCCATCACCCCGCCTGGTTGCAGCACGCGAAACGCTTCACTGAGCACCGCGTCAAAATGGGCGCACCACTGCACCGCCAGACTGGAAAAAATCAAATCCACGCTGCGTGCCTGAAGCGGCAGGCGTTCCGCGTCGCCTGCAATAAAGTGCTGCGCGCCGCCCAGCGGTCGCGCATGGTTGAGCATGCCTTCGGCGATATCCAGCGCGACGCCTTGGCTGGCAGGCCAACGCTCGCCCAGCACGCGACTGAAATACCCCGTGCCACAGCCCATATCCAGCCAGCGTTGCGGCAGGGTGGCGGGCGGCACACGCGCCAGCAACTGCGCCCCCACCGCACGCTGCAACTCGGCGACGCTGTCATAACTGGCCGCCGCGCGGGAAAACGATGCCGCCACCTGGCGTTTGTCCGGCAGGCCGCCGGGCAGTGGAGGATGGGTGAGATCAGTCATCAACGCACTCATGCAAAAAAGCCTGGATCGCCCCCGCCACTCCGTGGGGGTCTTCCAGAAGAAACGCGTGACCGGCCCGTTCAATCAGGCCGATTTCCACATCGGGCAGCAGGTTCAACAGCGCGCCGGCCGCTGCGGCGGGCACCAGTTCATCCAGACCGGCAAACAGGTGAAACTGCGGGCCGCGATACACCTGCAAAGCTTCGCGGGTGTCCAGTTGAGCGAGCAGTTCAAGGCCTGGCATCAACTCACTGGCAGGCGCATTCGGCGCGCCGCTGACCAGCAATCGCGACAAGCCACGCGGGTCCTCGGTGCCCTTGGCGCACAACAGGCCGAAGCGCTTGAGCGTGACCTGGGAGTCGGCATGGCAACCGGCGAGGAATGCGTCGAACGTCTCGGCAGGCATCGCATTCGGCCAGCCCTCATGGGCGACAAAACACGGGTTGCTCGCCAGGGTCAGCAGGCCGCAACAACGCTCGCCGCGACGGGCCGCCAACTCGGAAGCGAGCATGCCGCCGAGGGACCACCCCCCCAGCCAGGCATTGTCCGGCAGCGTGGCGTCGAGTTCGTCGAGCCATTCCTCCAGGTCGCTGGAAGCCAGCGCAGGCAAGGGTTCGATCTGCACCTGAAGGTGCTCGTCGAGCCCCTGCAAGGCCGCGGCCAAAGGCTCCAGCGGCGAAACGCCGAGGCCCCAACCGGGCAGCAATATCAATCGATCACGCATGGTCGGGCTCCGAACGGCTTAACACGCGGAAACACGGTTCCAATGCGTCTAACAATAGCTGCACCTGTGCCGCGCTGTGGGCCGCCGTCAATGTCACCCGCAGGCGCGCACTGCCCGCCGGCACAGTGGGGGGGCGAATGGCCGTCACCATCAGGCCGCGCTCGCGCAGCATCTGCGACAGGCGCACAGCCTTGGCGCTGTCACCCACCAGGATCGGCTGGATCGGCGTAAAACTGTCCATCAAGGCCAGGCCGATCTGCTCGGCGCCCTGGCGGAACTGGCGGATCAGCCCGTTGAGGTGTTCACGGCGCCAATGTTCGGTGCGCAACAACTCCAGACTTTTGAGGGTGGCGCAGGCCAGTGCCGGCGGTTGGCTGGTGGTGTAGATGTAAGGGCGAGCGAACTGGATCAGACTTTCGACCAGTTCTTCACTGCCCGCCACAAACGCCCCGGCGGTACCGAACGCCTTGCCAAGAGTACCCACCAATACCGGCACGTCTTCCTGGCTCAAGCCAAAATGTTCGACGATCCCACCACCGTTGGCGCCCAACGGGCCGAAACCGTGGGCGTCATCCACCATCAGCCAGGCGCCTTTGGCCCGCGTCTCACGGGCCAATGCCGGCAAGTCGGCCAAGTCGCCGTCCATGCTGAACACGCCATCGGTGACCACCAGCGTATTGCCGGTGGCTTTCTCCAGGCGCTTGGTCAGGCTCTCGGCATCGTTATGCAGGTAGCGGCTGAAACGCGCGCCGGACAGCAGGCCCGCATCCAACAGCGAGGCGTGGTTCAGTCGGTCTTGCAGCACCGTATCGCCCTGTCCCACCAGTGCCGTGACGGCGCCGAGGTTGGCCATGTAGCCGGTGGTGAACAGCAACGCACGCGGTCGGCCCGTCAGGTCGGCCAGGGCCTCTTCCAGCTCATGGTGCGGCGTGGCATGGCCGACCACCAGGTGCGACGCGCCGCCGCCCACGCCCCAACGGGACGCGCCGGCGCGCCAGGCTTCGATCACCTGCGGGTGATTGGCCAGGCCCAGGTAATCGTTGTTGCAGAACGCCAGCAACGGCTGGCCGTCCACCACCACCTCCGGGCCTTGGGGGCTGTCCAGTAGCGGGCGTTGTCGATAAAGGTGTTCGGCACGGCGGGCAGCGAGGCGCGCGGCGAGATCGAAAGACATGCAGGCCTCGGGAGATCAGGTGAACTCGATCCAATGTGGGAGCTGACTTTTGTGGGAGCTGGGCTTGCCCGCGATGCAAGCACCTCGGTGTATCAGTTACACCGTGGTGATGCTATCGCAGGCAAGCCAGCTCCCACACAAGCCAGCTCCTACAGGGAATGGTATTTCAGTTACACAACGGCGTTATAGAACTGCTCGCTGCTCTTCTGCTCCACCAACGCCTGCTCGATGGCGGCCTGATGCACCTCGTCGGCGTGTTCTTCACGGGCCTCCGGCAAAATCCCCAGGCGCGAGAACAGCTGCATGTCCTTGTCAGCTTGCGGGTTGGCGGTGGTCAGCAGTTTTTCGCCATAGAAAATCGAGTTGGCACCGGCGAGGAAGGCCAGGGCCTGCATCTGCTCGTTCATGGCTTCGCGACCGGCCGACAGGCGCACATGGGACTGCGGCATCAGAATACGCGCCACCGCCAGCATGCGGATGAAGTCGAACGGGTCCACATCGTCGGCATTTTCCAGCGGCGTACCGGCCACTTTCACCAGCATGTTGATCGGCACCGATTCCGGATGCTCCGGCAGGTTGGCCAGTTGGATCAGCAGGTTGGCGCGATCGTCGAGAGACTCGCCCATGCCGAGGATGCCGCCAGAGCAGATCTTCATCCCGGAATCACGTACGTAAGCCAGGGTTTGCAGGCGTTCGCTGTAGGTGCGGGTGGTAATGATGCTGCCGTAGAACTCCGGCGAGGTGTCCAGGTTGTGGTTGTAATAGTCCAGGCCAGCCTGGGCCAGGGCTTCGGTCTGGTCCTGGTCGAGACGGCCGAGGGTCATGCAGGTTTCCAGGCCCATGGCTTTCACGCCTTTGACCATTTGCAGCACGTACGGCATGTCTTTGGCCGACGGGTGCTTCCACGCGGCGCCCATGCAGAAGCGGGTCGATCCAATGGCTTTGGCGCGGGCAGCCTCTTCGAGGACCTTCTGCACTTCCATCAACTTCTCTTTTTCCAGGCCCGTGTTGTAGTGGCCCGACTGCGGACAATATTTGCAATCTTCCGGGCAGGCACCGGTCTTGATCGAGAGCAGCGTCGACACTTGCACGCGGTTGGCGTCGAAATGCGCGCGGTGCACGGTCTGCGCCTGAAACAGCAGGTCGTTGAACGGCTGGACGAACAGCGCTTTGACCTCGGCGAGGGACCAATCGTGACGCAAGGTGGCGGTGGTGCTGGCGCTCATGGGCGATTCCTTGATTATGCTTGGGCAAACGCTGCGGGAAGGGCAATACCCACAAGCGCGACACGGATGCTCGGCATATTTAAGGAAGATTCATGCACTGTCAACCTGACAACAAACACAAGGTTTACATCTGGCTAAAAAACAAACAAACCTGTTTAATCTGCGATGAATCTACCGATTCCCCCCACTGCATGTGCAACGCCTGCGAAGCCGAACTGCCCTGGCTGATGGAACACTGCACAGTGTGCGCCCTGCCCCTTCCAATGGATGGCCTGGTCTGCGGCCAATGCCAGCGACAACCGCCTGCGTTCACTCAAGTCATCGCGCCCTGGACCTACAGCTTTCCCGTCGACACCCTGATCAGCCGCTTCAAGCACCAGGCACGCTGGCCGCTGGGGCGAATGCTCTCGGAGTTGCTGGGGCAGCACCTGGAGCACCGTTTCGACAACGCCGAACTCACCCGCCCCGACTGCCTTCTGCCGGTGCCCATGGCACGTAAACGCCTGCGCCGACGCGGCTATAACCAGGCGCTGATGCTGACGCGATGGCTCAGCCAGGACCTCGGCATCGCCCACGATGAACAGTTGTTGTTACGCCCCCATGAAACCGTGGCGCAACAAGCCCTCGATGCCAAGACCCGCCAGCGCAACCTGCTCGGGGCCTTTGCCCTGGCCGCCGATGCCCGGATGGTAGGCCGTCATCTGGCGCTGGTGGACGACGTGCTGACCACCGGCGCCACCGCCCACAGCCTGGCGCGGCTATTGATCAACGCCGGAGCGCGGCAGGTCGACGTGTACTGCCTGGCGCGCACGCCCAAACCGGGCAGCTGACTTGACTCCGGAGCGCTCGGGCTGCACCGTCCCTTCATCTCATCCAAGCGTACTGCCATGTCCCTGCCCGCCGACCTCAGCCAACACATCATCCGTCGCCCCCAGCGCATTGCCTTGCTGGCGCACATCGCCGAGCAGGGCTCGATCACCCGTGCCGCAAAAAGTGCCGGCTTGAGCTACAAGGCCGCCTGGGACGCCATCGACGAACTGAACAACCTCGCGCAGAAACCGCTGGTGGAACGCAGTGTCGGCGGCAAGGGCGGCGGCGGCGCCCGGTTGACGGAGGAAGGTGAGCGGGTGCTGCGCCTCTACCAACGCCTGCAAGTGCTGCAGGCCGAAGTATTGGGCTCGGACACTGATGCCAGCGACTTCAACCTGCTGGGCCGCCTGATGCTGCGCACCAGCGCGCGCAACCAGTTGCACGGCCAGGTCATCGCGATCGAAAGCCACGGCCGCAATGACCTGATCCGCCTGCAACTGGCCGGCGGCTTGACCCTGGAAGCGCAAATCACCCACGACAGCACCCAACACCTTGAACTGCAAGCCGGGGTGGAAGTGGTCGCCCTGATCAAGGCCGGCTGGCTGGAGCTGCTCGCTGCCGGGCAACCTGCAACACCTGGACACAATTGCATGAGCGGTGTCATCGACACCCTGCTCCATGCCGATGATGGCCCGAGCGAGGTGCGTATTCGCCTGCCCAACGGCCTGGTTTTATGCGCCCAAGCGCAGCCTGCCGTGCTTGAGTCACTGGGCGCCGTCGAGGGCCAACCGATCCAGGTGCAATTCGCCCCCAGCCATGTCTTGCTGGGCACGCCGGTGTAGCGCCGCGCCTGCAACCTGACTGCAACAATTTCGTCACGCGCGCTCCTTAAGGTGTCTGCAAAAACCGCAGGGAGCCTGAAATGAGCCTATTAGAAGAAAACCAAGCCACCGACCTGGAACAGATGGTCGGCCTCACCCGCCGTCGCTTCATCGGCGCCGGGGCCCTGTGCGGCGCCGCGATGTTCCTGGGCGGCAACTTGCTGACCCGCAGCGCCCTGGCCGTGAACGCCACCACCACCAGCCCGCTGCTGGGTTTTGCCAGCATCGCCGCGGCCACCTCGGACGCCATCACCCTGCCGCCCGGCTACAGCGCCTCGGTGCTGATCAGTTGGGGCCAGCCACTGAGCAAGCACGCACCAGCCTTTGACCCGTCCGGCAACGGCACTGCCAAAGCCCAGGAAGAGCAGTTCGGTGACAACAACGACGGCATGAGCCTGTTCGCCTTCCCCGGCGATGACAACCGCGCGCTGATGGCCATCAACAACGAATACACCAACTACCGCTACCTCTACGCCCATGGCGGCGCACCGCAATCGGCCGAAGACGTGCACAAGGCCCAAGCCAGCGAAGGCGTGTCGGTGATCGAAGTGCGCCGCCAGGGCGACACGTGGCAGTTCGTCCAGGATTCGCGCTACAACCGCCGTATCCACGGCAACTCGCCGATCCGCCTCAGCGGTCCCGCCGCCGGCCACGCCTGGTTGAAAACCGCCGCCGACAAGAGTGGCAAGAACGTCCTCGGCACCTTCCAGAACTGCGCCAACGGCAAGACGCCATGGGGCACTTATCTGACGTGTGAAGAGAACTTCACCGACTGCTTCGGCAGCAGCAACCCACAGCAGACTTTTGATGCCGGGCAAAAACGCTACGGTGTGGTGGCAGCCAGCAAAGACATCAACTGGCACCCCCACGACCCGCGCTTCGACATCGCCAAGAACCCCAACGAACTCAACCGCCATGGCTGGGTAGTGGAGATCGACCCGTTCGACCCGAAATCCACGCCGGTCAAGCGCACCGCCCTGGGCCGCTTCAAGCACGAAAACGCCGCCCTGGCCGAAACCCGCGATGGCCGCGCCGTGGTGTACATGGGCGACGACGAGCGCGGCGAATTCATCTACAAGTTCGTCAGCCGCGACAAGATCAACCACAAGAACCCCAAGGCCAACAAAGACCTGCTCGACCATGGCACCTTGTATGTGGCGATCTTCGACGCGGGCGATGGCAACGCCGACCACCCTCGGGGCCAAGGCCAGTGGGTCGAGTTGACCCATGGCAAAAACGGCATCGATGCCAGCAGCGGTTTCGCCAGCCAGGCCGAAGTGCTGATCCATGCGCGCCTGGCCGCCAGTGTGGTGAAAGCCACGCGCATGGACCGCCCGGAATGGATCGTGGTCAGCCCTACCGACGGTCAGGTCTATTGCACCCTCACCAACAACGCCAAGCGCGGCGAAGACGGCCAGCCGGTTGGCGGCCCCAACCCACGCGAGAAAAATGTCTACGGGCAGATCCTGCGCTGGAAGGCCGACGCCGATAACCACGGCGCCTCCACCTTCACCTGGGACCTGTTCGTGGTAGCGGGCAACCCGACTGTACATGCCGGTCAACCGAAGGGCGGTTCGTCGAATATCAACCCGCAGAACATGTTCAACAGCCCCGACGGCCTGGGTTTCGACAAGGCTGGACGCTTGTGGATTCTCACCGACGGCGACTACAGCAACGCGGGGGATTTCGCGGGGATGGGCAACAACCAGATGCTTTGCGCCGATCCGGGCACCGGCGAAATCCGTCGTTTCATGGTAGGACCGGTGGCGTGTGAGGTGACGGGCATCAGCTTTTCGCCGGATCAGAAGACGCTGTTCGTGGGCATCCAGCACCCGGGGGAAACCGGCGGCTCGACCTGGCCGGAGCACCTGCCGAATGGCAAGCCGCGTTCCTCGGTGATGGCGATTCGTCGGGATGATGGTGGCATCGTCGGCGCCTGATAGGACCTCATCGCAGGCAAGCCAGCTCCCACACTCGACCGCATTCACAACTCAACATGTGGGAGCGGGCTTGCCCGCGAAGGCGTCCGCACAGTCACCACCTATCACTGTTACCATACCCGGCCGGACGCGGCGCCCTGCTGCGCGCAGGAGTTCGCATGGCCCACCCGTTTGAAACACTCACCCCCGATCTGGTCCTCGATGCGGTCGAAAGCATCGGTTTTCTCAGCGATGCGCGCGTACTGGCGCTCAACAGCTACGAAAACCGCGTGTATCAAGTGGGCATCGAAGGCGCCGAGCCATTGATCGCCAAGTTCTACCGCCCCCAGCGCTGGAGCAACGAGGCGATTCTTGAAGAACACCGCTTTACCTTTGAACTGGCCGAATGCGATGTGCCGGTGGTCGCGCCGCTGATTCACCACGGCGAGAGCCTGTTCGAACACGCGGGTTTTCGCTTCACCCTGTTTCCCCGCCGAGGGGGCCGCGCGCCGGAACCGGGCAACCTTGACCAGCTCTACCGCCTTGGCCAACTGCTTGGCCGTCTGCACGCGGTGGGCTCCACACGCCCGTTCGAACACCGCGAAGCCCTGGGCGTGAAAAACTTCGGACAGGACTCCCTCACCACCCTGTTGGAAAGCAACTTCATTCCCAGGAGCCTGCTGCCGGCCTACGAGTCTGTCGCCCGCGACCTGCTCAAGCGGGTGCAAGAGGTTTACGACACCACGCCGCACCAGAACATTCGCATGCACGGTGATTGCCACCCCGGCAACATGATGTGCCGCGACGAGATGTTCCATATCGTCGACCTGGACGACTGCCGCATGGGCCCGGCGGTGCAGGACCTGTGGATGATGCTCGCTGGCGACCGTCAGGAATGTCTGGGGCAGTTGTCGGAATTGATGGACGGCTACCAAGAATTTCATGACTTCGATCCGCGTGAACTGGCGCTGATCGAACCCCTGCGTGCCTTGCGCCTGATGCATTACAGCGCCTGGCTGGCACGGCGCTGGGACGACCCGGCGTTCCCCCGCAGCTTCCCGTGGTTTGGCAGCGAGCGGTATTGGGGCGATCAGGTGCTGGCATTGCGCGAGCAATTGGCCGCCCTCAACGAAGAACCCCTGAAACTCTTCTGACTGCTTCTCTGTGGGAGCCGGGCTTGCCCGCGATGCAGACGCCTCGGTTTTGCAGGAGTACCGA